>CAINGG010000100.1 GCA_903848435.1 uncultured Actinomycetes bacterium
CAGGGCGGCCGCAAGCACCCCCACCAGGAGTTCATCCAGATCGACACCACCAACGTGCTCTTCATCGTGGGCGGCGCCTTCGCCGGGCTCGACTCGATCATCGAGCAGCGCATCGGCAAGAAGCGTGTGGGCTTCACTTTCGACATCGTCTCCGACGATGGCGAGACGGTGAGCGACACCAACCCCGACGACATTTTTGGCTACGTCATGCCCGAAGACATGCTCAAGTTCGGCATGATCCCCGAATTCATTGGCCGACTCCCGGTCTTCACGTCGGTGACGAAGCTCGATCGCGAAGCCCTGGTCAAGGTGCTCACCGAGCCGCGCAATGCGCTCGTCAAGCAATACCAGCGACTCTTCGACCTCGACGGAGTCGAGCTGGAGTTCACCGAGGGTGCCCTCGGCGAGATCGCCGATCAGGCGCTCAAGCGCGGCACCGGTGCCCGCGGCCTGCGCGCCATCCTCGAAGAGGTGCTCCTCAACGTCATGTACGACGTACCGAGCCGCTCCGACGTTGCACGGGTCGTCGTCACCGAAGAGACAGTGCGCGACAACGTGCTACCGACACTCGTTCCGCGCGAGGTCGAGACTCCCAAGCGCCGCGTGCGCAAGGAATCCGCCTAGTCTTCGCCCCACCCACGTGTTGAGTGGCGGGTTATCCTGCCGCTCCACGGCGTGTCGTGGCGCACAACCCGCCACTCAACGGGATGGGGGGCTAGCCCGCGGGCGCGAGCGTGACATCGACGCTGATGGCGTCGCCGCCCGGCTCGATCACCAGGTCGGCGATCGACCCTGCAGCTTGGAGGTCACCGGCCACCGACTGGATGCGCCCCATGGCATCCGCCGGGCCGCTGATGGCGGCGCGCTGCACGTCAGCCTTCATCGAGACCTTCGCCTCGCTCTTGGCTTTGCGCACCAGTGACAGCGCTGCGGCCGTGTCGGCCACCGTGCGCCGATCACCATCGCCGGCAGCGGCCAGGATCTCCTCGGGCGTGGGCCACGCGGCCAGGTGCACCGACCCCTCCTGCCACCACGACCACACCTCGTCGGTGACAAAGGGCAGGAAAGGCGCGAAGAGGCGCAGTTGGACGTCGAGTGCCAGTGCCAGTGCCGCCTTGGCGGAGGCCTCGCCCTCGGGTCCCTGGCCGCCGTAGGCGCGGTCCTTGACCAACTCGACGTGGTCATCCGTGAACGACCAGAAGAAGGTCTCGGTGAGTTCCAGCGCGCGCGTGTAGTTGTAGTCCTCGAACGCCGCCGTGGCCTGGCGCACCGTCTCGGCCAGGTCCGCGAGCATCGCGCGGTCCAGTGGGGCGGTGATCGCCGCGACGTCAGCCTTCGGCTCGAGGCCGAGCACGAACTTCGATGCGTTGAGAATCTTGATGGCCAGGCGCCGGCCGATCTTCATCTGGCCGACGTCGAACGCCGTGTCGGTGCCGGGTCGCCCCGATGCCGCCCAGTAGCGCACCGCATCGGATCCGTGCTCGTCCAGCAGGCCCATCGGCGTGACGACATTGCCCTTGGACTTGCTCATCTTCTTGCGGTCCGGGTCGAGGATCCAGCCGCTGATGGCGGTATCGCTCCAGGGCAGACCGTCGAACTCCAGATGACTGCGCACGACGGTCGAGAACAGCCAGGTGCGGATGATCTCGTGAGCCTGCGGGCGCAGGTCCATCGGGAAGACGCGCGCCCACAGGTCGTCGTCGCGGCTCCAGCCACCGGCGATCTGCGGAGTGAGTGACGATGTCGCCCAGGTGTCCATGACGTCGGGGTCGCCGACGAAGCCCCCCGGCTTGCCGCGCTGGTCCTCGA
>CAINGG010000101.1 GCA_903848435.1 uncultured Actinomycetes bacterium
GCCTCGCTGTCGGAGGATGCGATGGCGGCCGTGCCCGGCGGCCTTCGCGACGGCGCCTACGCCCTGGGTGCCACCAAGCGCCAGACCGCCCTGCGCGTCGTGATTCCCGCCGCACTGTCGGGCATCGTCGCGGCCTTCGTCCTGGGCATCTCCCGCGCTATCGGCGAGACCATGATCGTTACCATCGCCGCCGGCCTGCAGCCCAACATGACCTTGAACCCGCTCGAGGGCATGCAGACCATGACGTCGTACATTGCGGCAGCAGGCGCGGGCGATGTCGCGACTGGGAGCATCGAGTACAAGTCGATCTTCGCCGTCGGCCTGCTGCTCTTCATCATCACCTTCATCATGAACATGATCAGCATCCGACTGGTCCGCAGGTTCAGGCAGGCCTACCAGTGACCGCCACCTTGACCCCGCCCGCGATGCCCGAAGCCGTCGATCTGCGCGGCACGGGTCAGCCGATGGTCGACAAAACCTTCCGCTGGATCCTCTTCCTGTGCCTCTTCATCGGCGTCGCCTTCCTGGCGGTCCTGCTGGCCTACGTCACGATCAAGGGCTGGCCGCGCCTTGACTCGCGCCTGTGGACCAACATGCCGTCGATCCGCCGCCCCGAGCAGGCCGGTGCCGAGTCGGCCATCACCGGCACCCTGTGGGTCATTGCCTTCACCGCGCTCTTCGCCCTGCCGATCGGCTTCATGTCGGCGGTGTACCTCGAGGAGTACGCCAAGCCGACCAGCCGATTCGCTCGGTTCGTCGAGATCAATATCCAAAACCTGGCGGCCGTGCCCTCCATCGTCTACGGCATCCTCGGCCTGGCAATCTTCGCTCGCGCGCTGGCGTTGGGGCAGACGGTCATCACCGCTGGGTTGACTCTCGCCCTGCTCGTGCTGCCCGTGGTCATCGTGTCCACGCGCGAGGCCCTGCGGGCGGTCCCGCAAAACATCCGCCACGGCTCGCTCGCTCTGGGCGCCACCCTCTGGCAGACGACCTGGCGCCAAACGATGCCGGCGGCCGTACCCGGCATGGCCACCGGCACGATCCTGGCGCTGTCTCGGGCCATCGGCGAGGCAGCCCCTCTGTTGCTCCTGGGGGCAGTCACCTTCATCTCGTTCAACCCCACGGGACCGTTCTCGGCCTACACCACCCTGCCCATCCAGATCTACAACTGGACCAAGGAGTCCCGGGAGGAGTTCCAGATCCTGGCCGCGGCCACAATCGTGCTCCTGCTGGTCATCCTCCTGGCGATGAACGCGGTCGCCATCCTGATCCGCAACCGCACCCAGAAGCGCTGGTGACATGATGAGTAGGACCATGAGCGAACTCCACGACCCCAACGCCCCGCAGGCGACCAGCGATCTGGCCAATACCGGTCGGATGGACGTGTCTGCTGTCCTGGGTGACGACCGGGGCCTTCCCCTCGATGACTCCGTTCCGCAGGTCGTGTTCGACCTCAACAACGTGCAGGTCTTCTACGGCGACTTCCAGGCCGTACGCGATGTCACCATGCAGATCGGCCGCAACGAGATCACCGCCTTCATCGGCCCGTCGGGCTGCGGCAAGTCAACGCTGCTGCGTTCCTTTAATCGCATGAACGACCTGATCCCCGGTGCGCGTGTCGAGGGACTCCTCGCCTACCACGGCTTCAACATCTACGCCCCCGATGTCGACCCCATCGAGGTGCGCCGACGCATTGGCATGGTCTTCCAAAAGCCCAACGTCTTCCCCAAGTCGATCTACGAAAACGTCGCCTACGGCCCGAAGGTCAACGGCATGAAGGTCAACATGGACGACCTCGTGGAGGAGTGCCTGACGCGCGCGGCACTGTGGGACGAGGTCAAGGACGACCTCAAGAAGAGTGCCTACGCCCTCTCGGGGGGGCAGCAGCAGCGCCTCGTCATCGCCCGGTGCATCGCGGTCAAGCCCGAGGTCATCCTCATGGACGAGCCCTGTGCTTCGCTCGACCCCATCGCGACGGCGAAGATCGAGGACCTGATGAAGGAACTCGCTGCCGACTACACGATCGTCATCGTCACCCACAACATGCAGCAGGCCGCCCGGGTCTCGGACCGCACCGCCTTCTTCACCGCCGATGTCGACGACGAGGGCGTCCGCCACGGACGCCTGGTGGAATACGGCCCCACGCGGCGCATCTTCACCTCGCCTAAGGACCCGCGTACCGAGGACTACATCTCAGGACGCTTCGGCTGATCAGGCGGTCAGGGTGTATCCGGCCTCGTCCACCGCATCGCGCACGTCGTCCTCGCTGAGCGGCTCGGCGCTCACCACTTCGACAGTCCCCTCGCCGAGGTCGACGCGCACGGCCTCGACTCCCGGCACCAGGAGTAACTCGGTGGTGACCGCGTGCACGCAGTGATCGCACGTCATGCCCTCGACACGGTAAGTCGTCGTCGCCATGCCCTCTCCCTCACTCCCGGAGCTCCATCATGACCCAACCGACCCACCAGGTGCGACTGGAGGCCCAGGCTCGCTTCCTGCTTCCGCGTTGCTCCTGCGGCTGGATCGGGACGGCACGGCTGACAGCTGCGGACGCTCGCGAGGAGGCGCGAGATCACGCCCTGCTCTACGCGGGCATCGACGTCATCGACCTCGCCGGACTCGATCCTGCTGAGCCCGGCCCAGGCGAGTGAAGAGCGGTGCCGCGCGAAGGACCACGTCAGGCGCGACACCGATCACCCGCACCTGGGCCCCCCGCCACTTGGGCACGCTCACGATACGTCGTGGTCGTCGAAGGGCCTTCACAACCGCGACCGCGACCTCATCGGGTTCAACGAGGCGCAAACCCGTGAAGGTCATCGCGATCGCCGGGTCGTCGATCACGTCGGTGATCATCGGCGTCAGCATGCCGTCGGGGCACACCACGGTGAAGCGAACGCCGGTGACGCCCTGCGCGCGCAGCTCCCCCTCGAGACCCAGGGTGAAGGACAGCACCCCGGCCTTGGTCGCCGCATAGACGCACTCCCCCGGCACCGGCACCCACGAGGCCAGGGATCCGACGTTGACAATGTGACCCCGCCCCCGTCCACCGTCACGCTGGCGCATCACCTCGACAGCCGCTCGCGTGCCGCGCATGACGCCCAGCAGGTTGACCGACACCACCTGGTCGATCACTTCATCGGATTGGGTTGCCGCATCTCCCGC
>CAINGG010000102.1 GCA_903848435.1 uncultured Actinomycetes bacterium
ATCAGGGACTGGAGCCACTTGTCCCGCGCCGACGAGCCGGCCGGGTAGACGGCGATGGAGAGGAGGGTCCCGACGGAGATGACGATCCAGGGGATGATCAGCGCGAGCGAGACCGGCGGCTGCCAGGAGACGCGGTCGAGGTAGGCCACCTCCAGTTTCTCGAGTTCGCTGCGGAGCGAGCCGAGTTCGACCCCCTGTGCCTGGATCTGATCGAGTAGTACGTCGAAACCATCAAGGGCACGTGTCGCCCGATCGGACAGCGCCACGGAGGGGTCGAGTCGCTGGCCTCCGGCCAGCACCGAGAGTTCGTCATCGCGCACCCCTGCGGCGTACTGCCGAAGCAGGTCATAGGCGGTCTGCTGATCTGCCGGTGAGGTCAGGACGACATTGTCGGTGAACAGTGCCAGGGTGGTGAGCTCGCGCGTCATGCGCTCGGAGGCCTGGGTCTGCGCTCCCCACAGGGTGACAATCGAGAACGACGAGATCAGGACGAAGACTCCGCCGATGAAACGAATGCCGGCCGTGCTGACGTTGTCGTTGGAGCGATCCGTGCGTTCCTTCGTCAGCGTCCACACCGTGATGGGAACGGTGATGGCGAAGGACACCACCACGACGAGCACGATCAGCACGATGTAGTGCGGCACTAGGCCCTCCTTTCGCTCGTCCCAGACTAGGGGCGCACGTCGTCGAGCGCGGTGAGGACCCAGGGGCCCGACTCGGTGATGGCCACGGTGTGCTCCCAGTGGCTGGCATGCGATCCGTCGCTGGCCACGACCGTCCACTCGTCATCAAGCACGTGCACTCCGGAGCCGCCCAGTACGACCATCGGCTCGATCGCCAGCGCCATGCCGGCCACGAGGCGGGGCCCCTTGCCCGGGCGACCGTAGTTGGGTACCGCCGGCTCCATGTGCATCCGCGATCCGATCCCGTGGCCGACGTACTCCTCGACGATGCCGTAGTGCGATCCGTGTGCACGAATCGAGGTCTCGACGGCGTGACCGATATCGGAGAGCCGATGGCCCGGACGCGCGGCCCGCAGGCCCGCCCACAGTGACTCCTCGGTCACCCGGGAGAGCTCGACCAGGTCAGGGGCGACGTCGCCGACGAGCACCGTCACCGCGGCGTCGCCGTGCCAGCCATCGACGATGGCCCCGCAATCGATCGACACGACATCTCCATCGGCGAGCACGCGGGGCCCGGGGATGCCGTGCACGACCTCATCGTTGACCGACACGCAGATATGGGCTGGGAAGCCGTGGTAGCCGAGGAATGAGGGGGTGGCTCCCTCGTCGCTAATCGACTGGGCTGCGCAGTCATCCATCTGCGCGGTGGTGACGCCCACGGCGGTCATCTCGGATACGCGCTGGAGCGTGCGTGCGACGACCAGTCCGGCAGCCCGCATCGCCTCGATCTGGGCAGGGGTCTTGACCTCGATGCGGTCCTGGGAGCGGAACATGGTTCAGCCGCTGAGAGCGCTGAGAATCCGCTCGGTGACGACGGGCACGTCGCCCATGCCGTCGACCTCGAGGATGAGCCCACGCTCGCGGTACACCGAGGTCAGCGGCGCCGTCTGCTCGAAGTAGACCTCGAGGCGCCGGCGGATGACCTCGGCCGTGTCGTCGCTGCGCCCCTGCTCCTGGGCGCGATTGAGCAGGCGCTGCACAACCGCCTCGGTGTCGACCGTGAGTTCGATGACCTTGTCGATGGCGCGGCCGTCAGATCGCAGCATCGCGTCGAGCTCGTTGACCTGCTCAAGGGTGCGCGGGTAGCCGTCGAGCAGGAAGCCCGGATCGCAGTCGTCTCGAGAGAGCCGGTCACGCACCATGGCATTGGTGATGGAGTCCGGCACGTATTCGCCGGCGTCCATGTAGCGCTGCGCCTCCTCGCCGAGGGGCGTGCCCTGGCTGACGTTGGCGCGGAAGATGTCGCCGGTAGAGATGTGGGGAACGCCGAGCGATTGGGCGACCACGACGGCCTGCGTGCCCTTGCCAGCACCGGGAGGCCCCATGATGACCAGGCGCATTAGCGGAGGAAGCCCTCGTAATTGCGCTGCTGCAGTTGGGCGTCGATCTGCTTGACCGTGTCGAGGCCGACGCCGACGACGATCAGCAGGCTGATGCCACCGAAGACGAAGCGATCTCCGATGCCCAGCACATTGAACGCGACGACCGGCATGACAGCGATGGCCGCAAGGTAGAGCGACCCCGGCGCCGTCAGGCGGTTGAGGACATAGGCCAGGTAGTCGGCGGTGGGCTTGCCGGCACGGATGCCCGGAATGAAGCCGCCGTACTTCTTCATGTTGTCGGCGACGTCGACAGGGTTGAACGTGATCGAGACGTAGAAGTAGGTGAAGAAGATCGTGAGGATCGCGAAGACGGCGAGGTAGACCGTCGACGTGCCGGTGGAGAAGTTGGTGGCGACCCACTGAGCCCAACTGGCCTGGCTGCCCGTGAGCTGCACGAGCAAGGTCGGCAGGAAGAGCAGCGAGCTGGCGAAGATGACCGGGATGACGCCGGCCATGTTCATCTTCAGCGGGATATAGGTGGAGGTACCGCCGTACATCCGGCGGCCCACCATGCGCTTGGCGTATTGGACCGGGATGCGTCGCTGGCCCTGCTCGACGAAGACCACCAGCGTAAGCACGACAAGGGCCACGAGGATGGTCAGGATGAAGGTGAAGGTGCCGCGGCTCACGAAGACGTTGATGAACTGCGCGGGGATCGTCGCAATGATCGAGGTGAAGATCAGCAGTGACATGCCGTTGCCGACGCCGCGCTCGGTGATGAGCTCGCCGAGCCACATGATGACGGCGGTTCCGGCTGTCATCACGATCACCATGACCATGATGAAGAGGACGTTTTGGTTGGGGATCAACTGCTCGTTGCAGCCGCTGAAGAGCTGCCCGGGCACGCGTGCCAGCGACAAGATCGCGGTCGACTGCAAGATCGCCAGGCCGATGGTGAGGTAGCGGGTGTACTGCGTGAGCTTGGCCTGACCCGACTGGCCTTCCTTCTTCAAGATCTCCAGGCGCGGGATGACCACGGTGAGCAGCTGGATGATGATGCTGGCCGTGATGTAGGGCATGATGCCCAGCGCGAAGACCGACAGCTGCAGCAGCGCGCCACCGCTGAACAGGTTGATGACGGCGTAGATCGAGTTGTCGGAGGTCTGGTCGATACAGCGCTGGATCGCCGCGTAGTCGACGCCGGGCGTGGGCACGACGGAGCCCAGCCGGAAGATGGCGATCATCCCCAGCGTGAACAGCAGCTTCTTGCGGAGGTCCGGGGTGCGGAACGCCTCCACGAAAGCGCTGAGATGCACGCCTTACCTCCTGCGCGGTGTCGAGCACCGCTCGTCGTGGACGGTGGCCCCCGTTCGGCCTCGAAGGAGCCTAACCTAGGCGCCTTCTGAGGCCGACCGGTGAGCCTTGGACCAGCCTGGGATCAGGGCTTGCGGGATGCCAGGGTCTCTGCCGTGCCCCCGGCCGCCGCGATCTTCTCGCGAGCGGAGTCCGAGAAGGCGTGGGCCGAGACCTGGACAGCGACCCCGATCTCGCCCTGACCGAGCACCTTCACGGGGCGACCCTTGCGCACCGCTCCAGCAGAGACCAGGTCGGCGACGGTGACGGCGCCACCCTCGGGGAAGAGCCGGCCGAGCATCGCCACGTTGACGACCTGGTAGTCGACCTTGTTGGGGCTGGTGAATCCCTTGAGCTTGGGCAGGCGCATGTGCAAGGGCATCTGACCGCCCTCGAAGCGGGCCGGCACCTGCGTGCGTGCCTTGCTGCCCTTGGTGCCGCGCCCAGCCGTCTTACCCTTCGAGCCTTCGCCGCGACCCTTGCGAGTCTTGGGTGTCTTGGCCCCGGGAGCCGGACGCAGGTGATGAACCTTGAGCGTCATGTCAGTCAACCTCCTCGACGGAAACCAAGTGCGACACCGTCTTGATCATGCCGCGGATCTCGGGGCGGTCTTCCTTGACGACCGTGTCGCCAATGCGCTTCAGGCCCAGGGACCGGAGCGTCTCACGCTGGCTGTGCGTGCCGCCGATCTCAGACTTGCGCTGGGTCACTTGCAGGCGGACGCTCACGACGCACCTGCCGCGCGTGCACGCAGCAGTGCTGCGGGTGCCACGTCTTCGAGCGGGAGCCCGCGTCGGGCGGCCACGGCCTCGGGCATTTCGAGCCCGCGCAGGGCGGCGACCGTCGCGTGGACGATGTTGATGGCGTTGTCGGAGCCGAGGGACTTCGACAGCACGTCGTGGATGCCCGCGCACTCCAGCACGGCGCGCACGGGACCGCCGGCAATGACGCCGGTACCAGGAGCGGCCGGACGCAGCAGGACCACTCCCGCGGCGGCCTCGCCGGTCACCGGGTGAGGGATGGTGCCCTGGATCCGCGGGACCTTGAAGAAGTGCTTCTTGGCCTCTTCCACACCCTTGGCGATCGCGGCCGGCACCTCCTTGGCCTTGCCGTAACCCACGCCCACGGTGCCGTCACCGTCACCCACGACCACGAGTGCGGTGAAGCTGAAGCGACGGCCACCCTTCACGACCTTCGCGACGCGATTGATCGTCACGACGCGCTCGATGAAGGCGGACTTCTCCTCGCGGGGCGCACGCTCACGACGATCGCGGCGCTCCCCGGAGCCTCCGGCGCCGGAGCCCCGACGCTGTGTTGTCGACATCGATCCTTACCTCTCTCGCGACCTTAGAACTGGAGGCCGCCCTCGCGGGCGCCCTCCGCCAGGGCCGCGACGCGACCGTGGAACTTGTTGCCACCGCGGTCGAAGACCACGGTGTCGATGCCGGCATTCTTGGCACGCGATGCCAGCAACTCGCCGACCTTGCGCGCCTTGGCAGTCTTGTCGGCACTCACGCCACGCACGTCGGCCTCCATGGACGACGCCGATGCGATCGTGCGGCCCTCGTCGTCGTTGACGACCTGGGCGAACATGTGACGGGCCGAGCGCGTGACCACCAGTCGTGGACGCGCGGCCGTGCCGCTGACCTTCTTGCGGACCCGAAGGTGACGACGCACCCGAGCCGTGCTCTTGGAGTTGCCCTTGCCGATCTTGGGGGCGAATGCGCTCACTTCTTGCCCGCCTTTCCGGCCTTGCGACGCACGACTTCACCCTCGTAGCGCACGCCCTTGCCCTTGAAGGGCTCCGGCTTGCGCAACTTGCGGATGTTGGCCGCGACCTCGCCGACCTGCTGCTTGTCGACGCCGATCACCTTGAACTTCGTGGGTGTCTCGACAGCGAAGGAGATGCCGTCGGGTGCCTCGAAGACGATGGGGTGGCTGTAGCCGAGGGCGAACTCGAGGTCCTTGCCCTTCGCCTGCACGCGGTAACCGGTGCCGACGATCTCGAGGCCCTTCTCGTAGCCCTGGGTCACGCCCGTGACCATGTTGGCCACGAGAGTGCGCGTGAGGCCGTGACGGGCACGCGAATCGCGCTCGTCATCCGGGCGCGTCACGACCAGTGTGCCGTCGTCTTCACGCGCCACCGAGATGGGTTCCACGACCGCGTGGGACAAGGTCCCCTTGGGGCCCTTCACCGTGACCTGCTGACCATCGATCGTCACCTCGACGCCCGAGGGGACAGTGATGGGAAGTCGTCCGATTCGTGACATGTCAGCCCCTCACCAGACGTAGGCGAGGACTTCCCCACCTACGCCCTTCTGTGTGGCCTGCCGGTCGGTGAGCAGCCCGGAGGAGGTGGACAGGATCGCCACGCCGAGGCCGCCGAGGACCTTGGGCAGCGAGGTGCTCTTGGCGTAGACGCGCAGTCCCGGCTTGGAGACACGGCGCAGGCCGGCGATCGACCGCTCGCGGCTGGGGCCGTACTTCAGCTCCAGCACGAGCGACTTGCCGACGGTGGCGTCCTCGACGCGCCAGCCGCCGATGTAGCCCTCCTGCTTGAGGATCTCGGCGATACCGGCCTTGATCTTCGAGTGCGGCATCGCCACCGACTCGTGATAGGCCGAGTTCGCGTTGCGCAGACGGGCGAGCATGTCTGCGATCGGGTCGGTCATTGTCATGGCCATCAGGCCCTTCTCGCCGTGGTATCCCCGCGGGGACCTTCGGCGTCGTGGTTTACCAGCTGCTCTTGGTGATTCCGGGTAGTTCGCCAGCGTGCGCCATCTCGCGGAAGCAGATGCGGCACAGGCCGAACTTGCGGTAGACGGAGTGCGGGCGGCCGCAGCGCGTGCACCGCGTGTAGGCGCGCACCTCGAACTTCGGCTTGCGCTGCTGCTTCTCGATCAGTGCCTTCTTCGCCACGTCAGTTCTCCTTGAAGGGGAAGCCGAGAAGCCGAAGCAATGCGCGGCCCTCTTCGTCGTTGTCTGCTGTCGTCACGACCGTGATGTCCATGCCGCGGACGCGGTCGATCTTGTCCTGGTCGATCTCGTGGAACATCGACTGCTCGTTGAGGCCGAACGTGTAGTTGCCACGGCCGTCGAACTGCTTGGGCGACAGGCCGCGGAAGTCGCGAATGCGGGGCAGCGCGATCGACAGCAGCCGGTCGAGGAACTCCCACATCCGGTCGCCCCGAAGCGTTACGTGGGCACCGATCGGCATGCCCTCGCGCAGCTTGAACTGGGCGATGGACTTGCGGGCCTTGGTGACCGAGGGACGCTGGCCGGTGATCTCCATGAGGTCGCGAATCGCACCCTCGATGAGCTTGGAATCGCGAGCCGCCTCGCCCACGCCCATGTTGACGATCACCTTGGTGACGCCGGGCACCTGCATGACGTTGTCGAAGGAGAACTCCGCCTGCAGCGCGGGGACGATCTCCTCGCGGTAGCGGGCCTTCAGGCGCGGCATGGCGCGCGTGGTCGCAGTCGCAGTCATCAGATGTCCTTACCGGTGCGCTTGGACACTCGGACGTTGCGCACTGAGTCGTAGGTGCTTCCGTCGGGACGCCGCTTCTCGACCTTCTCCTGGCGCTTGCCGACACGGGTGGCTCGGCTGTCGTCGGGGTCGACAACCATGACGTTGGAGACGTGGATGGGCGCCTCGGTCGTGATGATTCCGCCGGTCTTGGCCCCACGGTTGCTCTGGCCGACCTTGGTGTGCTTCTTGACGCGGTTGACGCCCTCCACGATGACCAGCTCGGACTTCGGCATCACCTCGATCACCCGACCGGTGACGCCGCGGTCCTTGCCGCTGATCACCTGGACGAGATCGCCCTTGCGAACGAACAGGCCGGCCATGTCAGAGCACCTCCGGTGCGAGCGAAATGATCTTCATGAAGCGCTTCTCGCGAAGTTCGCGGCCGACGGGCCCGAAGATGCGGGTGCCGCGCGGCTCGCCGTCACCCTTGAGGATGACCGCGGCGTTTTCGTCGAAGCGGATGTAGGAGCCATCGGGGCGGCGGTGCTCCTTGCGGGTGCGAACGATGACGGCCTTGACGACCTCACCCTTCTTGACTCCACCGCCAGGGATGGCGTCCTTGACCGTGGCGACGATGATGTCGCCGATGCCGGCGTAGCGGCGGCCGGAGCCACCGAGCACGCGAATGCACAGGAGCTCCTTGGCGCCGGTGTTGTCGGCGACGCGAAGACGGGACTCTTGCTGGATCACGACAGCTCCCCTACTTGGCCTTCTCGAGGATCTCGACGACGCGCCAGCGCTTGGTCGACGACAGCGGACGGGTCTCCATGAGGAGCACGCGATCGCCGACGCCGCAGGCGTTCTGCTCGTCGTGAGCCTTCAGCTTGCTCGTGCGGCGCACGACCTTGCCGTAGAGCGGGTGCTTGAAGCGGTCTTCGACGGCGACCGTGACGGTCTTGTCCATCTTGTCGCTGACCACGTAGCCCTCGCGGACCTTGCGGGTCGTCCTGGCGTCAGTGCTCACAGTCACCTTCTCGTCGCTCATGCCGCACCACCGACGTGCTCGATGGGCGTGATGCCGAGCTCGCGCTCGCGCATCACCGTGTAGAGGCGGGCGATGTCCTTGCGGACAGCGCGCAGGCGCCCGTGGTTTTCGAGCTGCCCGGTGGCGCCCTGGAAGCGCAGGTTGAACAGCTCCTCCTTGGACTCGCGCAGGCGCGTGACGAGCTCCTCGTCGGTCAGGCCGCGGAACTCCTGGGATGACGTACCGGCAGCCATCAGACCTCCACCGAGTCGGAGCGACGCACGATGCGGCACTTCATGGGCAGCTTGTGCATGGCACGCGTGAGGGCCTGGATGGCGACCTTCTCGTTGGGGTACGAGAG
>CAINGG010000103.1 GCA_903848435.1 uncultured Actinomycetes bacterium
GCGAGACCGAGGCCAAGGAGGGCATTGCCCTGCTCGACGAGGCGCTGTCGACGATCGACCACTACGCCCAGGTCTGACGACCAGGACCGCATCGGCGATGAGGGGTCTGACCCGCCGGGAGGCCCTGGCGGCCGCGCTCGGCGGTGTCGCGATCCTGGGTGGCGTTGGCACGTCGAGGGTCGCGCTGGCAGGAGACGCACGTGACACCCTCCCGCGCATTCCGGTTATCCGCAGTCGCAACGGCGTCTTGCAGGCGACACTGACCGCGACCACGGAGCCCGCCCGCATCATGGGAGTCGAGACCGAGGGTCTCTACACGTACAACGGCCGGTTCGTGGGCCCCTGCCTGATGGCCAGCCCGGGAGATCGTGTCTCGATCAGAGTCCTCAACCGCACTCCCATTGATCTCAATACTCATCTGCACGGGTTCCACGTCAACCCCAGGGGAGATGGCGACAACGTCTTCCTGTCGGTGCCCCCGGGCGAGGAGCTCACGACGAGGGTGACGCTCCCGCGCGATCACGATAGCGGACTGGACTGGTATCACCCCCATGTGCACGGGGTGACAAACGAGTCCGTCTTCAAGGGATTGGCTGGCCCCTTCATCGTGCGAGGCGGGGCCGAGAGCCTTCCGCAGGTGAAAGGCCTCGTGCAGCGCCTTCTGGTGGTGAAGGCACATCAATTCGTCCCCGATGTCACGCCGCCGACGATGGTCCCGGTGACGCAGGCCAACTCGGCGAACTTCACCTTCACCGTCAACACCTCGCTGAGCCCCAACCTGGTGATGCGCCCTGGGGAAACTCAACTGTGGGCCATCGCCAATATGACCCCGGGGGCGTTCTTGCGCCTCTCGCTGGCGGGCCATCGATTCATGGTCCTCGCCGAGGATGGCTGCCTGGGCTACTACCCGTGGGTCTCCGACGTGCTCGACATCCCGCCCGGCAAGCGTTTCGAGGTGCTGGTCACGGCACCGGCGGAACCGACCACCTTGACTCTGTCCACCCTGGGGTTCCTCAACGGGACCGTCGTGTCGCCCGCGCAGGACCTTGCCACCGTCGAAGTCGTCGGTCCCTCTGCTGACCCGGTTCGCGCGCCGAAGCGCATGGCCACGCAGCCGGGCTGGGTCGCGCAAACTCCCGCCCGTCGACGCGTCTTCACCCTGTCGCGCGACAACCTCCCCACGGGCCCCGTTTTCTACATCAACGGTGAGGCCTACGGGCACGAGAGCCTGCATGACGTCTTCGACGTGCCCTTGGGCACCGTCGAGGAATGGGTCGTGCGCAATGACCCGCGCCTCGCGTCGGGCGGGGTAAGCATGGAGACCCACCCCTTCCATATCCATGTCAATGATCACGTCGTTGTCGGACGCGGCATGTGGGATCCCGCGACAGGCAAGACCACGAGCTATCAGCCGCTCCTACCCTTCGGGCCCAAAGACAGTGAGGTAGTCGCGCCCAACGAGTACGTCGTCTTGAAGATGCTGTTTGCGCGGTTCCGGGGCAAGACCGTCTTCCACTGTCACATCCTCTTCCACGAAGACAAGGGGATGATGGGGGCTTTTCGCATTGTCGACCGACCGGTCGATGACAGCGACGGCGAGCACTCCGGTCACTAGGGCGCGCAGCGCTCGGCTCACGCGTGGGCGTTAGGTCGAGGTCCCCGGCGTTCGCTGAGCAACGGGAGGGGAAAGTGCGCCCGGAGGGAATCGAACCCCCAACCGACCGGGTAGAAACCGGTTGCTCTATCCGTTGAGCTACGGGCGCCGCGGTCATTGTGGCAGCAGTGGGACGCGACCCTGCTAGACATAGCCCGTGACCGACCCCCGCTACCGGTCTCTGCCCGAGCGCCGTACGGCGATCCCGCTGGCGTGTGCCGGGGCCGTCCTCCTGGTGACGGGGCTGGTCCTGACGTGGGTGGTGATCACTGGCGAGGTCACGATGAATGCCCGGGACCTGGTCATCAATACATGGATCCGTGACTTCGCGGTCAGGTGGCCCTTCCTTGACGGCATGGGCAACTTCTTCTCATGGTTCGCCGACAGC
>CAINGG010000104.1 GCA_903848435.1 uncultured Actinomycetes bacterium
CCCCACTGGCCCACCTTGGCGAGCGCCTCCACGACGATGCGATTGCTCATCTTCGACGTGCCGCTCTCCCGCTCGACGAAGGTGATCGGCACCTCACGCACTACCTTGCCGCGCTGCAGTGCCCGCCAGAGCATGTCGACTTGGAAGCAGTAGCCGTTGGAGCGCACCGTGGGCAGATCGAGATCACGCAGCGTCTGGGCCCGAAAAGCGCGGTAGCCGCCGGTCGCGTCACGAGTGCGGATTCCGAGTGCCAGTCTCGTGTAGAGGCTGCCCCCACGCGAGAGCACCTCCCGCGACTTCGGCCAATTGACGACCTCGCCGCCGGGCACCCAGCGCGATCCCAGCACCAGGTCGGCATGCTGCAGGGCGTCGAGCAGTCGGGGCAGCTCCTCGGGGCGGTGCGACCCATCGGCGTCCATCTCGACCAGTGCGTCATAGCCGCGCGCCAACCCCCAGTCGAAACCCGCGAGGTATGCACGCCCGAGCCCCTCCTTGCCCGGGCGGTGGAGGACATGGACGTGCGGGTCCGCCTCCGCCATGCGGTCGGCCAGCTCTCCTGTGCCGTCCGGGGAGTTGTCGTCGGCGACCAGGACGTCGGCCTCGGGCACCGCCGCGCGCAGGCGACCCACGATCAGCGGCAGGTTCTCCGCCTCGTTGTACGTCGGGATGATGACCAGGACCCGGCCGATAGCAGACACGCCTGGGAGCCTAGATCGCCGTCTCGCGACGGCGCGCACTCCCCCGGTGCCAACCGAGGGCAAACCCGACGGCGATGACGGCAGTCGCGGTCAACAGCCATTCGGGAACGCTGCCGACTCGGTCCGCGACGGTCAGCGAGTCGCGAAGCGGTACCTCCTCCACCAGGGCGCCCGCTTCGCCTTCTGGCAGCTCGGACACGATCGACCCGTCCGGTGCAATGACCACGCTGATGCCCGAGGTGGCGGCCACCAGCACTGCGCGACCGTGTTCGACGGCGCGCAGCCTCGACATCGCAACCTGCTGCTCGGGCTGGCCAAGGCCGGCGAAGGTGGCGTTGTTGGTCTGGACGACCAGCGCGCGCCCGCCAGCCGTGACCGCATCCCGCACGACGTCGTCGTAGGCGACCTCGAAGCAGATCACGTCACCGATGCGCGCAGGCCCCACCTGGAGGACTCCCGGGTCCTGGCCCGCTGTCATGTCGCGGCTCACTCGATCGAGGCGCCCGACGAGCGGGGCGATGAGCGAGCGGAACGGGATGAATTCGCCGAAGGGCACCGGATGCCTCTTGACGTAGAACTCCCCGGGGCCGGACTCCGGCGACCACACGATGCCGACGTTGGCGATACGCGATGCATCACCGGGGGCATCGATGACGGCGCCGATGAGGATCGGCGCATCCACGGCCCGTGCCGCGGTGGTGATCGCGGACGCGACCTCAGCATCGCGGTAGGGATCGATGTCGACGGTGTTCTCGGGCCAGATGACCAGACCGGGCTGCGGTGCGACGCCCGCCTGCACCTCCTCACCAAGCGCTACCGTCTGGCCGAGGTGACGATTGAGCACCTCACGCCGGTCATCGGTCACGGTCATGCCCGTATTGGGTACCCCGCCTTGGATGACAGCGGCGGTGACGTAGGCGGGACCCGCAGCGTCCTGCCCGTCGACCGGCCTGGGGATCGCCAGGCCGGCGACCGCGAGGACGACAAGA
>CAINGG010000105.1 GCA_903848435.1 uncultured Actinomycetes bacterium
ACCATCACGGGCGTCGGGATCGTGCTCGGCTCCGTCGCCCAGACGCGCTCCGACCAGGAAGCCCTCACGCCCTTCTACACGCCGCCGGCGACGTTGCCCGCACCCGGGAGCGTCATCCGCACCGAGCCGCTGACCTTCCCCGCCACCGGCTTCACCCTCGATCTGCCCGGGGCCACGGCCTACCGCATGCTCTACGTCTCCACGAGGCCCGACGGCACGCCGGCGGCCTCCGGCGCCATGGTCTTCGTGCCTAACTCCCCCGCGCCGCCTGACGGTCGTCCCGTCGTTGCCTGGGCCCACGGCACCGTGGGCATGGGCGATGCCTGCGCACCGTCGCGATCCCCTCGCGGCACCAACGACATGTCGGGCTGGCTCGAGCAGATGATGTCGCTCGGCTGGGTCGTCGTCGCGACGGATTACGTCGGTCTCGGCACGCCCGGCCCCGAGCTCTATCTGGTCGCGGAAGCCGAGGTGGACGACATCATCAACTCGGTCCGCGCCGTCCGTGCGATGCCCGAGGCGCAGGCGAGTGCGCGCTACGCCGTCTTCGGTCATTCGCAAGGCGGCCACAGCTCCCTGTGGGCCGGCCACCTCGCACCCAAGAAGGCGCCGGACCTCGAGCTCGTCGGCGTGGCGGCGGCGGCACCGGCCGCCGAACTGACCCCGATCGTCGAGGCGCAGTGGGACGGGGCCGTCGGCTGGGTCATCGGACCGGAGGCACTCATCGCCTGGCAGTACGGCGATCCGCAGCTTCAGCTCGAGGGCGTCGTGACGAAGGCGGGCATCGACAACTACGAGCGCCTCGCCGACGAGTGCATCAACCTTGCCGCGCTCGAGGGCCTGGCCCGCAACAAGCTCGGGCAGTCGTTCTTCGAGATCGATCCGCTGGACTCGCCGACATGGAAGGCCGTCGTCGACCAGCAGACGCCGCCACCCCTGCCCGCCGACATGCCCGTCATGGTCAGCCAGGGGCTGGCAGATCAGGTCGTGCTGCCGTGGCCCAACGCGATCCTCCAGGAGAAGTGGTGCGCGGCCGGCTCGACACTCTCGATGGAGTGGATGGGCGACGTCGACCACATGAAGGCCGCGATCGTCTCCGGGCCGCAGGTCGTCACGTGGATCGCCGACCGATTCGCCGGACGACCGGCGCCGCGTACATGCGACGTGCCTCCGCCGGTGCCGCCGCGTCCACCCAGCCCCTAGTCGTCGCCGACGGGCGCTCTTACCAGGCAGAAGGGATGGCCTGCCGGATCGAGGAAGACGACGAAGCCGTCGGGCTCCGGCTGAACCGGATGGCGCCGGACCCCTAGGTCGAGCAGTGCCCGTTCGCCCTCGGCAATATCCGCGACCTCGAAGTCGAGGTGCGCCTGCTGTGGCACGTCCTGGCCGGGCCACGCGGGTGGTCGGTAGTCCTCCACCCGCTGGAACGCCAGCGTCACGCCCGTGTCGGATACCAGCTGCACCCAATCGGGATCGTCCATCGATGGAGGACGGACGTCCCAACCCGTGATGGCGCTGTAGAACTGCGCGAGCGCAAGCGGATCGGGGCAGTCCAGGGCCGCGAGTTGAAGTCGTGCGATGGCCATCAGGCGTCCGGTGCGACCAGCGGTCCGGTCTTGGCG
>CAINGG010000106.1 GCA_903848435.1 uncultured Actinomycetes bacterium
GGGCCGCCGCGCTCGATGCGAGGCCGCGCGCCATCGAAGGTGAGCGGGAGCCCGGGCATGCGGACGCGATGACCGTCGATCTCGACGTCGGCCAGCACCCCGAGAGCCTCCGCCTGGGGATCGTCGAGCAGGTTCTCGGGAAGGGCGACGACGTCGGCGGGTACGTCGTTGCCGCGCAGCAGGTCGATCGCCTCACGCGAGGTCATCGAGGCAAGGACAGCCTCGAGGTCAGCGCGGAGCTCCGCAGCATGAGCTACGCGGTCAGCATTGGTGGCATACCGGGCGTCTGTGGCAAGTCGATCAGCGTCGAGCGCCGTGCACAGACGCAGGTAGACGCCGTCACCGCCGATTCCGAGGCAGATGGCGCCATCACGGGTCGCGTAGATGCCGTACGGGGCGAAGGCGGGGTGACCGCTGCCACTGCGAGACGATGCGATGCCGGTGACCTGCTGCGCTACGACGTGATAGGAGACCCACGTGGCTCCAGTCTCGAGGAGGGATGTCGCGACCTCGCAGCCCTCCCCGGTGATCTCTCGGCGATAGAGCGCGGAGGTGATGCCCAGAGCCAGCCAGGTGCCGGCGCCGACGTCGAGGATGGATACGCCCGCGCGGACCGGAGGCCCGTCAAGGGCGCCGGTGACCGCCATGATCCCGGTGCGAGCCTGGATCACTCCGTCGTAGCCCGCCCGCCCGGCCTCCTCGCCGATGCGCCCATAGGCACTGAGGGCGGCGTGGATGAGTCGCGGATGGCGTCGGCGCAGGCCCGCCGCATCCAGGCCGTATCGGACCAGGGTGCCTGGTCTCAGGTTGGTGATCAGCACGTCCGCCTCGTCGATGAGCGCCAGGAGTCGGTCGCGGTCATCGTCCTCTCTGATGTCTAGACGGAGGCCGTGCTTATTGCGATTGGCCACGTGAAAGTACGCCGAACCGCTTCCCGTCACCGGTGCCATGCCGCGGGCGTCGTCACCGTCAGGCGACTCCACATGGGTGACGTCGGCCCCGAGGTCGGCAAGCACCGCGCCGGCCCAGGGTCCGGCAACATTGGATGTGAGGTCGATGACGCGGATACCGGCGAGGGGGGAGTTCGTCACTGCGAGCCCGGGAGGCGCTCGGCCTTGTCCAGGGCGTCCGTCGTGTCGCCTCCGAGGTCGGCGGCCAGGAACTCCGCGGTCTCGGGGATGGCCAGGTGCAGATCGCTCACGACATGGAGATCCACCGGCAGGTCGTGCGCGGTCAGGTCAAGCACGTGTCCGCCGTGCTGGCGATCGGCGCTGATGAAGTGCACGTGATAGCCGGCGATCGCGATGGCCTGCGTGTATTCGGGGCTCCAGAAGCCCACGAGTGAGCCCTCGATGTCGGTGAAGTTGAAGATCGCCTGGTCGGAGACCGCCGATACCAGGTCGGTGCCAGACTCGTGCTTGCACGCCGCACGCACCTTCACGGTGTCGAAGTGCCCCGTGGCACGGATGGCGAGGATGGCGTTGGCCGACGTGCGCAGCCCATCCAGCTGCCCGGTGAGGTCGGGCCACGACGCCACGCTGGGCAGCGGATGGGTCTGGTCGGCCGCAAAACTCACCACCGATGCGAAGGGCGTCAACTCGTCATCGGGCGCCTCGGTCACGGTGCCGTCGGAGCGGGCCTGGTAGCAGTGGCCGTCGATGAGGATCATCTCGCCGTCGAGGTCTTCGAAGGTCCCGAGGCCCAGGTCGCCGTGCCGGCGGAGGTCTCCCACCGAGACGCACCCCTGGTAGAGCCCCTCGACGATGGCCCCAGAGGTCGACACCTGAAACATCGAGTGGTGCTGGACGTCGAGTGCCTCGGCCAGGGCGGCCTGCACGATGTGGCTGACGCTCTGGCCGCTGGACGCCGAGCGCTCCCGCAGTGCCTGCCATAGGGAGTCGGAGATCTGGGTCTCGAGCCGTTTCGCCACGAGGGAACGGTAGGCCCGCGGCCCGGCTACTGAACGGTCAGGGCCTCGTCGACTCGCCGTCCGGCTCGGGACAGCCTCGCCAGCCTCTGATCTTGGACGCGGAAGGGGATGCGCTTATCGGCCTCTTGCTGACGGCGCAGGGCGTCCAGACCCTGGGAGACCGTGCGGACCGCACCGACCCCGGTGGTAAGGATCGAAAAGTCCAGGATGTCGGCTGGCCAGCCCTGGATGCGGGCGATCAAGGACAGCTGCGGGCCGGCACCCAGGTAGCGGGCCACCATCCGCGCCTGCAACTGGTGACCGACGAGCGACACGACCGGGTCCGGCCAGCCCAGGCCCAGCAGGTACACCGCCCCATCGACCGGGGCGAATCCCGTCTTCATCACGTCGGGCAGATGTCCGACACCATGCAAACGTGCAGCGGCGATGAGCATGTCCGGTCGCGGACGTGCGAGGGTCGTGGCGGATAGTCGCGCCTGTTCGGCGGCTCGCTCGCCAGCCTCAAGAAGTTCGGGGTGGTCCGACATGGTGAGCGTGGCCAACTCGTTGGCGTAGCGGACCAATTGCTCGGGCACGCCCGCATGACACACCGCGGGAGTGTCTATTCGGCGCATCAGGCACGAACTTCACGTGAACGATCCGTGATCCTTGCCGCTGGGAAGACCCATGCTCACCCGATAAGAGCGTTCATCTTTCATTCATCTTGGTTGCCAACCATTCGTTCATCCAGTGACCCTCGTACGTTCACTCAAGGGTCGGCTACCGGACGATTGGCTTGGAAAGAGTCGTCCCGTGACCGCGACGTTCCTGCCTCCCCGGCCGGATGCTGACCAGCCCTCGGAGGCGCAGCAACCTCGTCAGGTGACGACAGTGCGCAGCGCCACGGATCGGATCTTCCGCAAGGGGGTCGGAGCGAGCGGCGTGCTCGTGCTCGTCATCATGTGTCTGGTTGGTCTGTTCCTGACCATTCGTGCCCTTCAGGCACTGTCTCAAGCGGGCTTTTCCTTCATCACGACCCAGGCTTGGGAGCCCGACGGCGGAAACTTCGGGATCGCCGCTGTCCTCTCGGGCACGGTTCTCATCGCCCTCACCGCGATCTTCTTTGCGGTCCCGCTGTCGACGGGTGTCGCGCTCTACATCTCCGAGTACGCGCCGCGGCGCATCAAGCACACCCTGGTCAGCCTGGTCGACCTCATGGCAGCGGTGCCGAGTGTCGTCTTCGGCCTCTGGGGATTCTTCTTCCTTCAAGGGCAGATCATCGGAATCGCCCGCTGGATCTCGACCTATTTCGGGTGGATTCCCATTTTCGCTGTGGACGGCAGTGATCCCGACGATCCGCTGTCGTCGGCCACGGTCTTCACGTCATCGACTTTCGTTGCCGGCATCGTCGTCTGCCTCATGGTGGCGCCCATTACGACGTCGGTCATGCGTGAATGCTTCTCACAGGCGCCTGTAGGTGAGCGTGAGGGGGCTTACGCCCTGGGTGCGACCAAGTGGGGGATGATTCGGTCTGTCGTGCTGCCCTTCGGGAAGGGCGGCATGATTGGCGGCACAATGCTCGGCCTTGGCCGTGCACTCGGCGAGACCATCGCCGTCTTCATGATCATCTCGCCCGTCTTCATCTTCCAGCCGCACATCCTGCAGAACGGCACCAACTCGGTCTCGGCCCTCATCGCCCTGCGCTATGGCGAGGCGACTCCTTTCGGGACGTCCGCCCTGATGGCCGCGGGGCTGGCGCTCTTCATCATCACGCTCATCGTCAACTTCATTGCCTCGTCCATCGTGGCCCGATCGCGCTCCGGCGCAGCATCGGATGCATGACATGACCGCGTCCCTCGACGAGCTCGACGCCCTCGCATCGCAGTCCGCGGCCGGCAAGACCACTCTCCCTCAGCGGACACCGGTACCCAGGAATCTGAAGCCGCGGAAAGTTGGCGGCTTCCGTCGCACTGATGCACTGTCACTGTTGGGGGCGGCACTCGCGGGCATCGGGTCATCGGCCTTGCTCTTTACGCTCCTGCCGTTCTCCGGCTGGCTCGGCTTCCTCATCGTTGCCTACATCGCCTTTGTTGCCTTCTATGCGGTCCTGGTCTCACTCGATGAGGACTTCGCAGCCGTCAAGGACCGTCTCGCTGCGGTGCTCATCCACAGTCTTGCGTTCACGTTGCTGATGGCCTTGGTCTTCGTCGTCACCTTCACTGTGATTCGGGGCTGGGAAGCCCTCATGAACTGGAACTTCTTCACCCAGGACATGCAGAACGCCGGCCCGCTGGACCCCCTGACCGCGGGCGGGATCGTGCACGCGATTGCAGGCACGCTCATCATGATCACGATCGCGTTGGCCATCGTGATCCCGCTTGGCGTTGCGTGCGCCGTGTACATGAACGAGATGCCCGGACCCTTTTCGCGCTTTGTTCGCACGATCTCTGAAGCCATGACTGCGTTGCCATCGATCGTTGCCGGCCTTTTCATCTACGCGTCACTTATTCTCATCCTGGGGTTCGACAAGTCCGGCTTCGCTGCCGCCATGGCCATCAGCGTGATGATGCTGCCGATCATCATTCGCGCGTCGGATGTAGTGCTCCGACTGGTGCCTGGCACTCTCAAGGAGGCCGCCTACGCGCTCGGCGCCGGCCAGTGGCGCACGGTGTGGCACGTCACGCTCCCCACCGCGCGTTCGGGCCTCATGACCGCCATCATCCTGGGCACCGCTCGAGGCATCGGCGAGACATCACCGGTTCTGCTGACCGCGGGTTTCACTGCCGCGCTGAACTTCAACCCAACGACTGGCCCCATGGTGTCACTGCCCCTGGCTACCTTCGAATTCGTCAAGTCGCCCGAGCCGTCCATGATCGCCCGTGGTTTTGGCACGGCGGCCGTGCTGATGGTTCTCGTTCTGATCCTGTTCATTGTCGCCCGGATCATCGGGGGCCGCGGTGCAGGCAATCTGTCGAAGCGTCAGCAGAAGAGTCGCGCGAAGCGTTCACGTGCGGATTCCCAAAGGTTCATCCAACGCGAGGCGTCTCGCCGCGCATCCACCGAGGAGAACACAGCATCTTCGATGCCGAAACGATCCTTCGATTTCGGAGATACCTCGTGAAGCGCGCTCTCATTGGCCTGGCCGGGGCCATCATCGCCCTGCCCATCGTCATCGCACCTCCTGCCCAGTCCGCCAGCTATGTACCGGTGTCCGGCGCTGGCTCCACCTGGAGCGCCAACGCCATGGACCAGTGGCGTCGCAATGTCAATCAGTACGGCATGCGCATCGACTACCAGGCATCCGGCTCGTCTGACGGCCGTAATCAGTTCCGTAATGGCACGGTGGACTTCGCCGTCTCGGAAATCCCCTACGGGTTGAAAGACGGCAACGTCGTCGATGCGCTCCCTGCACGCCCCTTTGCCTATATGCCGATTGTGGCCGGCGGAACTGCGCTGATGTACAACCTTCGGATCGGCCCTAACCGGGTGTCTCAACTTCGCCTGTCGGGCGAGACGATCGCGAAGATTTTCACTGGTGTCATCACAAAGTGGGACGACGCGGCCATCAAGGCGGACAACCCGGGCCTGCCTCTGCCTCCCCTGAAGGTCGTACCTGTCGTCCGGTCCGATGGGTCAGGCACGACGGCACAGTTCACCGCGTGGATGGCCGCCCAGCATCCCGACATCTGGAATGCGTATTGCCAGAAGGTCGGGCGCAGCTCCCCGTGTGGGTTTACGTCGAACTACCCCAGCAGCCCCGGTTTCGTTGCGCAGAGCGGGTCGCTGGGTGTCTCGGGCTATGTCAAGCAGGACCAGAGCGTGGGCGCCATCACCTATGTCGAGTACTCCTACGCGAAGGCTGCGGGCTTTCCCGCTGCAAAGGTCCTGAACAAGGCCGGCTTCTACGTACTGCCGACGGCCGAGGCGGTGGCGGTCGGTCTGCTCGGAGCGACGATCAACCGGGACCTCACATCCAATCTCAGCAACGTCTACAACAACTCGGACAAGCGTGCCTACCCACTCTCGTCCTATAGCTACATGGTCATTCCTACGTCTGGCGACAACGGCTTCAGCAATGAAAAGGGCAATACGCTGGCCGACTTCTCCTACTACTTCCTCTGCCAAGGTCAGCAGCAGGCCGATGCCCTGGGCTACTCACCGCTGCCTATCAACCTCGTGAAGGCCGGCCTTGACCAGGTCAAGCGCATCCCCGGGGCGGTTGTCGAAAACCTCGACATTGCGAAGTGCAACAACCCGACGTTCTCCTCCGACGGCACCAACACTCTCGCGAAGACCGCACCGCAGCCGCCCGCCTGCGACGCCAAGGGGCCAACTCAGTGCGGCACGGCGGCTGAGGGCGGCGACGGTGGCGGCGGTGGTGGTAGTGGTGGTGGTGGTGGTGGTGGTGGTGGCGCAGGGGCCGGCAATGGTGGTGGAGCTGGTGGTGGAGGCGGTACCGCTTCCGGCGGCGGTGCGAGTGGCGGTGATACGACGACTGATCCAGCGGGCGGTGGCGGCATTCCTGCTGACGCGGGCGTCGTAATCGACCCAGAGACGGGCGCTGTCGTCGCCGTCGATCCCGCTGCCACCACGGTCGATCCCACGACCGGCGAGGTCGTGGTACTCGACCCCGCGACGGCTGGCGCCGCCGGTGCTGCGGGCGTCGTCACCGGTGGCGCCTATGTCGCGGGTGTTCCTGTCACCACCGAGGCCAGTGCGGGGTGGGGTCCCTACACGGGTCTGCTCCTTGCCACGTTGATCGTTATCATCGCCCTGCTCTTCGCCCCGCCGCTGGTGGCGCGATTCCTCAGTGCGCGCCGCGGTGGAGGTGCGGCATGAGGCAATCCCTCGCTCTCGGGGCGTTGGCCACGGTCCTCCTCGCCAGTGGATGCCTGCTTGCGGTGCCACCTGCCGCGGCAGCGCCGGATGAGCCTCGGACGGCTCCCTCGAGTGCCGTCACCAAGTCGGGTAGTGGCGAGTTCGCCGACCTCAAGATCACGGTGTGGCAGACCAAGGACCTGGTCAATCAGGTGGTCCGAGTGACATGGGAAGGCGGAAAGCCCACCAAGCCGGAGTTCGGACTTCTGGGGGTCAACTACCTGCAGATCATGCAGTGCTGGGGGGGCACAGTCGAGGATGGCCCGCCGCGAGAGCAGTGCGTGTACGGCGCTCAGAAGACCAGCAACGGTGGTCAAAACACCAACTCGCGACAGATGTCGACAGCAGGGGTCATCGATCCTCTCGAGGACAAGTATGACGAGTACCTCTTCAGCGATCTGTCGTACATTCCCTTCGTTTCTTGGACGGGCAAGACATCGACCGGACCGAAGTCCGAGTTCTTCGATCGCTATACGTCTAATGAGAGCAATCACAATCGCATCAGGGCCGACGGCACCGGTGAGGACTTCTTCGAGGTCCAGTCGGGTGTCGAGTCGCCGGGCCTAGGCTGCGGGCAGTCGCGCGAGGGTGAGAGCCCGCTCTGCTGGTTGGTTGTGGTGCCTCGTGGTGATACCGAGGTCGACGGGGCCAAGCGTGGATTGACCTACACCGAAGGCCTCAATACCTCCCCCCTGTTGGCGTCCAACTGGAAGAACCGCATTGTTTTCCCGCTGGAGTTCCAGCCCGTAGGTACCGCTTGCACCATCAGCGGCTCTGAGACGCCCCTGCTCGGATCCGACCGCGTGGTCGAAGCGGTCTCCCGCTGGCAACCGGCCTGGTGCGGCGAGGACCTGGGCAACTTCAGTTACACGGTGCTGTCCGACCTTGAGGCACGCGAGAAGCTGAAGACCGAGACACCGACGATGGCGTTCGTCGGCTACGGCGTCCCCGAGGATGAGGCACCACGCGACATCGTTTACGCGCCAGTGGCGCTCTCCGGTCTGACCATCGCCTTCAATATTGAGAGTCAGTCATCGACGTTGGCGCCGGAGGCCGTGCGATTGCGGGATGGTCAGCGGCTCAAGGACATCAAGCTGACGCCCCGTCTCATGGCCAAGTTGCTGACCCAGTCCTATCGGTTCGATGCGGTGCCGGTGCCGGAGAGAGTCGAGAAGAACCCCTTCGATCTTGCCCAGGATCCCGACTTCCTCGAACTTAACCCGCAGTTCAAGGACCTGCGCTTCCCCGGCCTCGGTCACATCGTGACGACGCTGGGTGAGACCGACTCTGCGCGACTCGTGTGGGACTGGATCTGGTCCGATCCCGAGGCACGTGAATGGGTCAAGGGCAAGCCCGACAAGTGGGGCATGGTCATCAACCCGGCTTACAAGCGCCAGAGCTACCCCCGCAGCGACTACCCTCGCACGGACAACACGTGCTTGACCTACAGCGACCGGGCTGTCGCGGTGTGCACCTTCGACCTGTTCCCCTACGCGGGCGACCTCTATGCGGCGTCTAGGGCGGCAAGCCGTGGCGACACGCTCGCCACGGGGGCCTACGACCCTGCTGCGCAACCTCCGGGATACAAGAAGTCGCCGCCGCAGGAGCCTGGCCGTCGCGCCATGGTCGTGATCTCGGATTCCCCTCTGTCGGCACGCTTCTCCCTCACGCCAGCCCTGTTGCGCAATGCCGCGGGGGAATTCGTCGGACCGACCACGGAGTCGATACGGGCAGCCGCCGCTCAGGCCAAGCCGACCGGCGTGCCCGGCGTGGTCCAGCCCGATCCTGGTGACGATGTGCCGGGTGCATATCCGCTGACTTCCTTCACCTACGCGGCGGCCGTGCCCGGAGTGCTCAGTGACGAGCTCGCGGCTACGTACTCAGAGGCACTCACCTACGTGGCCGGCCCCGGACAGGTCCTTGGCGACGGTACCGGTCAACTACCCGTGGGCTACGCCCCGTTGACCGAGTCCGAACGCGAGAAGGTGACAGCCGCGGCAGCCGCCCTGATCGAGCGTGCCGGTGAGGATGCTAAGCCCGCGCCCGAGCCAGACCCCGCGCCCGAGCCGGACCCGGACGCGGGTGGCGGGTCGGGTGGTGGAGGTATCCCGACCGACACTTCCGGTACGGGCTCGACGTTCCCTGATACGACCTTCGCGGACACAGCCGCAGTCGACACGACCGGTACCTCAACGCCTGAGGAGACTCCGGTGGAGGCGGCTGTGGTCGATGACACCGCTGCGGAAGGCATCGTCGACGCGACGGTGGTCGATGACTCGGTCGTGGTCGCTTCGGTCGCGACGACAGCCCTCACTCCGGAAAGCCCCCTGGGAGCCATCCGCTACCTGGCCGTGCTGCTGCTTATCGCCGGCGGCACTGCCCTGCTCGTGGCCGCCGTTCTCATGCAGCGCGCCCGAGCCCCACAAGCCCCCGTCGCGACTCCGCGCCGGGCACCGCAGGAAAGAGGAGCACAGTGAAGACACGAAAGTCCCTCATTGCCGCCGTGGCGGGTGCGGGAGTGCTCAGCCTCGCGCTGGCCACCCTTCCGCTTGCCCAGGCGGACCCGACCGGACCGCCCACCTACCGCAAGTTGGCCGGTGGTGGTTCGGATACCACCCAGTCGCTCATGAACGCGCTGGCCGAGATCGTCGTGGACAATGGCGAAAAGGTCCTCGGTTCTTACGACGCGATCGGAACGCCGACGATCACGACCAAGGATCCGTCTGCCAACTCCAAGTGCAAGGACATCACTCGGCCCAATGGCTCAACGGCTGGGCGCGATGCTCTTCAGCGGTCACTCGCCGCCAACGACGGCTGCTTCCAGTGGGCACGGTCGTCGTCCTCGCGTGGCTCCTACACGAGCGCGATCTCGATGGCGTGGGTGCCCTTCGCTACAGACGCACTCACCTTCGCCGTTCGTGCGGACGGCGATGTGCCCCGTGAGCTCACCAAGGCGCAACTCCAGGCCATCTTCAGGTGCGAGGTGCCGTCGATCCAGCCGGCGCTTGTCCAGGTCGGCTCGGGCACGCGCAACAGTTGGTTGGACTATGTCGGCATCCCACGCGACTTCCAGCCCTCGCAGTACCCCTGCCTGGTGCCCCAAAAGGACGGCGGAACCTTCCCCGGCGATCTGCCGCAGGAGCATGACGGCCGTGAATTGAAGAAGAACCAGGTCATGCCCTACTCGGCGGCCGTTTACCAGGCGCAGCTCTACGGCACCGCTCCTGATCGACGCGGCCGCGCCGTGCTGGGAGTTGTCGATGGAGTCGTGCCGACCATCATCAACACCTCGTTCTCGGGGGTTCGTCAGGTCTTCAACATCATTCCGACCTCGAAGGCGACGGACACCAGCTCGCTCGAGTACAAGGTCTTCGTCGGCAAGGACTCACTGATCTGCAAGGCCAAGCCTCAGATCAACCTCCAGGGCTTCGGAGACCTTGTGGATCCCAGCAAGTGCGGCGACACGAGCAGTCGTAGCTGACGCGAGACAACGGACGAGAGGGACTAACACATGACAACTCGCATCGCACGCGGCTTCCTTGCCAGCGTGGGTGCTCTCGCTGTGGCGGGAGCGGCCCTCATGGCCGCTCCCGCGGCATCCGCGCAGGGCACCCTGTCCATCACTCCCACTACCGGGAACGGCGAGACGTCGTTCGCCGTGACGACCACGGGTGGCTGCGCGAGTGCTACAGCTACGCACTACGTGATCACGCTCTCAGGGGGCAAACTCACCGAGACAA
>CAINGG010000107.1 GCA_903848435.1 uncultured Actinomycetes bacterium
CGAGCTTTCGGTCGTCGATATCGACGGCGATGATCGTGCGAGCGCCGGCCAGGCGTGCGCCGGCGATCGCCGCGTCTCCGACGCCACCGCAGCCGATGACGGCGACCGAGTCGCCACGGGTCACGCCACCGGTGTTGATGGCGGCACCGAGGCCGGCCATCACGCCGCAGCCGAGCAGCCCGGCCACCTCGGGCGCTGCAGCCGGGTCGACCTTGGTGCACTGCCCTGCGGCGACGAGGGTCATCTCGGCGAAGGCGCCGATGCCGAGCGCGGGGGAGAGTTCTGTGCCGTCCAGCAGGGTCATCTTCTGCGTCGCATTGTGGGTGTTGAAGCAGTACCACGGACGCCCGCGCAAGCAGGCGCGGCACTGTCCGCAGACCGCGCGCCAGTTGAGGATGACGTAGTCACCGGGCGCCACGTCGGTCACGTCGGATCCGACCGACTCGACGATGCCGGCCGCCTCATGCCCGAGAAGGAAGGGGAACTGGTCGTTGATCGCGCCCTGGCGATAGTGGAGGTCGGTGTGGCAGACACCGCAGGCAAGGACTTTCACGCGAGCCTCGCCAGGACCCGGATCGGGGACGATGATCGTCTCCAGGGTGACGGGCGCACCCATTTCGCGGGCCACGATGCCTTGGACCTGAATCGCCATGAGGGACTCCTTGTCAACACGGATCACGTGGGTGGAACGCTAGCGGGGGCAGGATCCGTCGCAGGCCTCGCCTGCGACGGATCCTCACGGCCTCACGATCACAATGAAGAGGACCCCTCCATAAGGAGGGGTCCTCTTCATTGGTAGCGGGGGCAGGATTTGAACCTGCGACCTCTGGGTTATGAGCCCAGCGAGCTACCGAGCTGCTCCACCCCGCGCTGACCTTGCGGCTCCAGAAGGATACGACGAGCCGGCCAAAGGGGTATCACCCGGGGGCGGTCAGGAGGGTGTCAGCGACCGCAGCGGCCGCTTGGTCCAGCGGCCGACGAGCCATTCGAGGGGTCCCTGGGGGAAGCGGCGCAGCCATAACGTCATGGCGATAGCGAGAACTGCCCAGACGCCGATCGCGATGCCGGTCGCCGCGGCTGCGCCGAGAGTGCCGAACAGGCCAAAGCCCCACCCGCAGAAGATCACGCACAGGAGCACGGACTCGCTGATGTAGATCGTGAGTGATGCCTGGCCGGGACGGCCAAAGGGCGCGAGAGCACGCGGATGCCGCAAGGCGAGCAAGGCCAGGGCGCCGATGTAGCCGGCCGACAGGATCGGCGCAAGCGTGAGCAGGAAGGCACTGGCAAGTTGCTGGAGGGGCTCCATGGCCAATCCGACCGGCATGCCCGGGCCCATGATCAGCCAGGCGCACACGAACTGCAGCGGCAGGCCGACGGCCAGGCCCCAGATGGCGCACCGGCGAAACACCGGTCGGCAGTCCTCGAGTCGCCCGAGGCACTGATGGCGTGCGGCCAGCATGCCGAGGCAGAACGCGGCGAAGGCGAAGAGTCCCTGGCCGAAGAGCACGCTGGTGAGAACGAACGGGTAGACCTTGAGTCGCTCGATGGCTGTCTGCCACAACGTCCCGTTCGCCATGGCAGCGTTGTAGCCGTCGAACATAGACGCGTCGGCGGCGACGGCCTCGGGGAAGAAGACGGACGCGAGCGCGGTCAAGGCAGCGATACCGATGACCCAGCAGGCGGCGATGATCCAGACGATGAGAGCGGTCAGCCACAGGGCTCGATCGGAGCGCTTGACCAGCAGCAGGAGCGCGAACCCGAGCAGGGAGTAGGTGACGAGGATGTCACCGACGAAGAAGAACAGGGCGTGCGCGATGCCGATCAGCAGCAGCGCGATGAGTCGCCGCCGATAGACGCGTCGGTAGGGCTTGGAGCCGTCCTTGAGGATGAACATCGAGCTGTAGCCGAAGAGGAACGAGAAGATGATGTAGAACTTGCCGGCCGCCAGCATGGTCACGAGGAAGGCAACGGTGCGGTCCCAGACGGTCGCGACCGAGGCCGCGTCATAGCTCTCCGCGCTGATCGCCAGGAAGGGGACGTTGACCAGGATGATGCC
>CAINGG010000108.1 GCA_903848435.1 uncultured Actinomycetes bacterium
CGGAGCGAGTCACCTTGGCGGCGTCGATGACACCCAACTTCACGAGGTCGGTGTATTCACCGGTAGCGGCGTTGAGGCCTTCGGCACCCTTCAGGTTGCGCACCTTCTCGACGACGACTCCACCTTCGAGACCGGCGTTCTCGGCGATCTGCTTGAGCGGAGCCTCGAGCGACTTGGCGACCAGACGAGCGCCGGTCGCTTCGTCACCGGAGAGCTTCTCGGCAGCGGCGAGAACCGCGGCCTGCGAACGGAGCAGAGCGACTCCGCCACCGGGTACGACACCTTCTTCGATGGCGGCCTTGGTGGTGCTCACCGCGTCTTCGATGCGGTGCTTCTTCTCCTTGAGTTCGACCTCGGTGGCCGCGCCGACCTTGAGGACGGCCACGCCACCCGACAACTTGGCGAGACGCTCCTGGAGCTTCTCACGGTCGTAGTCGGAGTCGGTGTTGTCGATCTCGGTCTTGATCTGGTTGATGCGACCCTTGATGTCGTCCTCGGAACCGGCACCCTCGACGATGGTCGTCTCGTCCTTGCTGACGACAACCTTGCGGGCGCGGCCGAGCAGCTCGATGCCCGTGCTCTCCAGCTTCAGGCCGACCTCCTCGGAGATGACCTGGCCGCCGGTGAGGATCGCGATGTCCTGCAGCATCGCCTTGCGGCGATCGCCGAACCCGGGAGCCTTGACGGCCACCGAGCGGAAGGTGCCGCGGATCTTGTTGACGACGAGCGTGGCCAGGGCCTCGCCCTCGACGTCCTCGGCGATGATCGCCAGCGGCTTGCCCGACTGCATGACCTTCTCCAGGATCGGGAGCAGGTCCTTCACCGAGGAGATCTTGGAGTTGACGATGAGGATGTAGGGGTCCTCCAGGACCGCCTCCATCCGCTCAGGGTCGGTGACGAAGTAGGGCGAGATGTAGCCCTTGTCGAAGCGCATGCCCTCGGTGAGCTCGAGCTCGAGGCCGAAGGTGTTGCTCTCCTCGACGGTGATGACGCCTTCCTTGCCGACCTTGTCCATGGCCTCGGCGATGAGCTCGCCGACCTCGATGTCGCCACCGGCGGAGATGGCCGCGGTCGACGCGATCTGCTCCTTGGTCTCGACGTCCTTGGCCATGTCCAGCAGCTGCTGGCTGACGATGTCGACAGCCTTCTCGATGCCCTTCTTCAGGGCCATCGGGTTGGCGCCGGCGGCAACGTTGCGCAGGCCCTCCTTGACGAGCGCCTGGGCGAGCACGGTGGCCGTGGTGGTGCCGTCGCCAGCGACGTCGTCCGTCTTCTTGGCGACCTCCTTGACGAGCTCGGCACCGATCTTCTCGTAGGGATCCTCGAGGTCGATCTCCTTCGCGATGGACACGCCATCGTTGGTGATCGTGGGTGCGCCCCACTTCTTCTCGAGGACGACGTTGCGGCCCTTGGGGCCGAGGGTGACCTTGACGGCATCGGCGAGGACATTCATGCCACGCTCGAGGGACCGACGGGCCTCCTCATCGAAAGCGATGATCTTTGCCATGGGGTGAGGTTCCTCCCGGAACGACGTGAGGGGAGATCCCCTCCGGACGGCCGATGCCCGCGACGGACGGCCCCGCATCCGGCAGGGCCTCATCGGCCAGGTGTTATCACTCGAGGTCATCGAGTGCTAACCCAATATTGGCACTCTCGGTCCGAGAGTGCAAATCCGAGAGGTCATCCCCCCCGGGGCCGGGGAGCGCCCCGGCGTCCCCTGCCCGGCACACTGGTGGCATGCATCCGGACGCCGTGGCGTGGTTCGCCCGCCGCACGAGCACTGCGGCGCACTGGCCCCGTGAGGATGTCGCCCGGGCCAAGGGACGCCGCCGGGTGTCCGTCGTGATCCCGGCCCGCGACGAGGAGATGACCGTCGGCGGCATCGTCACGACCATCCGCCACGACC
>CAINGG010000109.1 GCA_903848435.1 uncultured Actinomycetes bacterium
CAATCTGACGCAGGACATCGTTATGCGCTCCATCCTCGGCCGTCCGGTGACGCGCATCGCCATCGCGCATCGGCTCACCACGGTCGAGCGTGCCGACCGCATCCTCGTGGTGTCGGCAGGACAAATCGTGGAGGAAGGAGCGCCCTCGGAGTTGCTCGCGAGCGGCGGACACTTCGCGCGGCTCGCGGCACGCCAGGAGTTCTAGCGCCTGGGCCCACTCCCATCACGTCCCTCGGCAGGCAGCCCGTGGGAGTTCGGCCAGGGCTGCTCGCCAGGTCCATGGCGGTTGTCCATGATCGAGCATGCCCTCGACGAGGACGGCCAGGCCATAGCCGGGGTTATCGCCGCGGGCGCGATCGAGCGCGATGCGTGCGCGAGCGCCGTCTCCCATCTGCCAGCGCACGACGGCCAGAACCGTGGCTGCCGGTGCGACATGACCGGCCGGAGCCGCACGCACGACATCCGCGAGCCGTTCGGCAACGCGGGACCAGGCGTCGGGGTGCTCGTGCACGACGTCCCACAGCACCGTGTCGCGCACGCGCACATCGGCCAGGTCGCGCAGAGCAATCGCTGACCGCTCTGTGTCGGGGGCATCGGCAAGGAGGTAGGCGGTGGTCCGCTCGATCGCCTCATCGCGATCACGTTCGTCCAACCGACCCAGCGCCTCAATAAGCAGCGGAGGAATGGAGCCCTCGAGACTCGACTCGATCTCATCCACCAGGTCGCTGCGATCGCTGGCGATCTCGCGGATGCCGAGTCTCACGCGCATGAAGTCCTCGTCGAGGGTCTCGATGGGCCAGCCTTCCGATGGACAGCACTCGCGGTCGGCGCACATCACCGACCGCCACCGGCCGCCCAGCACCGCGATCATGTCGAGCACGAGACAGTCACGCTCCCGCAGCACGGCGGAAAGGGAGGCGAAGCAGGCGGCGAGGCGTCCGTCGTCGTCGGCCACCGAGAATCCGGCGAGGATCGCGTTGACCTGGCCGGAATGCTCGACGGCTGGCAGGAAGGACCTGCTCCACTCGTCGAGGTCGCGCAGGTCAGGCAGGTCGGCCCGGGCGGCGCAGGCAACGACCCCGTCGGGGCGCAAGGCGAGCAGGACGACCGAGCCCTGCGGGCGGAAGCCCAGTAGGCTGGGAATGGCAGCGAGTACGTCGGACGGGCCGCAGAGGCGAATGGGTTCACTCATGCGGCGAGGCTGGTGGCCGCGCCATGAGGGGGCCACCAGCCTCGTGCGAGCTGGGGATGGGGACCCAGCGAGGTCGCTGGGGACGGATTACTTGGAGATGCGCCGGACCACGCAGGTCCACGTGCCCGCGGGCGAGGTCACCTCGCAGGCCTCTCCCACCGTGGCCCCGAGAAGGGCCTTGGCGAGGGGCGAGGTCCAGGAGATGCGCTCGTCATCGAGGACGGCCTCCTCCGGGTGCACGATGCGCACCCGCATGCGCTCGGAGGGCTGAGCATCAGTCTCGACCTCGACAAGGGCACCTGGCACCACTCGGGCGGTCTTGCCCGTGGCCGGCGCAGGCAGCATCGCGGCCGCCGCGATGATCCCCTCAAGGCGCGCGACCTCCGCAAGTGTGCGCTCGAATTGCGCGACATCGCGCTCATCGCGCTCGGGCCCCATGAGGTGCGGGCGCAGGCGGTCGAGCACATCGACTCGCAGGCGCTCGACCCGCTCTTCGAGCAAGTCGCGCCCCTGCGCTGTCAGCGAGATGCCCGCGGGAATGAGTGAGGCATCCGAGGAGACCGGGGACTTGGTGGATGATGAAGAGCGCATGACAACCTCCGGACGGCACGTGGCCGTGTCGGAAGGTCTCCCGCCGCCGGTTGCCCGACCCTAGGTGCCGGGGCCCGAGGCGGACCCGTGATGACGACACCAAGGCGAGGGGGTACTCCCCTTCTGGCGCTCAGGTTAGGGCATCCGGTCAGGGCTCGCACCTTGGCGGGGCCAGGAGGGTCCTCTTGGGCGTGATGCCGTCGCCGGAGCTACGGCCTCGCAGTCGTCGGCTCACCCAGGGGGCGAAGTGCCGCGAGGCCCAGCGCGCATGGCTCCCTGCACGAGCAAGCGGGCCGCCCCCGGGTGGCAGCGGCGTGGGGGTGCGCCACGAAGCATCCCCGAGGCCCACTGCCTCGAGGGCGGC
>CAINGG010000110.1 GCA_903848435.1 uncultured Actinomycetes bacterium
GGCACCCGTGCCCATTCCCAAGGGCCCGATGCCGAAGGGCGGCAAGATCCCCAAGTCGATGCGCGGCTAGCGACCGAGGCCCTTTCGACGCCGAGTGTGCGCGTGTGCGGCGGAGTCCCCTCATAGGGCCTCGGCACATCTGCACACTCGCGGAGGGGGAGGGCGCGGCTAGCGGCCGAGGCCCGGCACGGTGCTACGCATGACGACCACCGACCGAGCGACGATGTCCTGCAGGCCGCGGCCCCGCGAGTCGTAGACCAGGGCCGGGATCACCAGGCAGATCATCAGGGTGCGGATGATGACGCGCCACAGCCCTAGCCGCTGCCCGTCGATGCCGACGACGGCGATGCCCACGAGCCGCTGGCCGAACGACGACGCCGTGAGCCAGGTCAGGATCGCGATCTCGACGAAGAAGATGCCGAGCGTAACCAGGGCGAAGGTGCCCGAGCCGAAGGTCACGCCGGGAAGAACGAGGCGCGCCAGGATCAAGGCTGCCAGCCAGTCGATGGCGATGGCGCCCGCGCGGCGGCCCAGGCCCGAGGGCTGGGCGCCGGCCAGGGGGCTGTCGGGCGGGAGTGGCGCGAGAGGCACGTGCCCACGCTAGGGGCGAAGCGGGTGGCGCGCATGACCGGACTCCCCGCGTGAGCCGTAACACACGCGAAACACCGGGTACACCGCGGAGAAATGGCCCCCGCCTACGTTCCGTACGACGGCAGGAGCCGTCCAGGGGCCCCGAGGGGTCGAGAGGCGAATGAGACGCGGGAGTCCGCGCAGGAGGTGTCATGTTCAGCAACGCCGACGAGGTGCTGAAGTTCATCAAGGACGAGGGAGTGGAGTTCATCGACGTCCGCTTCATCGACCTGCCGGGCGTCATGCAGCACTTCACGGTTCCCGCCCAGTCCTTTGGCTCGGCTTTCGCCGACGGGCTGATGTTCGACGGCTCGTCGATTCGCGGCTTCCAGGCCATCCACGAGTCGGACATGAAACTCATGCCCGACCCCACCTCGGCGTTCGTCGATCCCTTCCGCGCAGCCAAGACACTCGTGGTCAACCACTCCATCCTCGACCCGTTCACCGACGAGCCCTACAGCCGCGATCCTCGCGGAATCGCCGCCAAGGCCGAGGCCTACCTCGCGTCGACGGGCATCGCCGACACCGTCTTCTTCGGACCCGAGGCGGAGTTCTACATCTTCGATGACGTGCGCTTCGAGACGCGGCAGAACGCCGGCTACTACTACCTCGACTCCATCGAGGGTGCGTGGAACTCCGGGCGCGAGGAGGACGGCGGCAACCTCGGCTACAAGACCCGCTACAAGGGCGGCTACTTCCCCGTGCCTCCGGTCGACCACTTCGCCGACCTGCGCGACGAGATGGTCCAGGCCCTGCAGCAGGTGGGCCTCGAGGTCGAGCGCGCTCACCACGAGGTGGGCACCGGCGGCCAGGCGGAGATCAACTACCGCTTCAACACCCTCCAGCGAGCCGCCGACGAGGTGATGATGTTCAAGTACGTCATCAAGAACGTCGCCTGGGCCAATGGCAAGTCCGTGACCTTCATGCCCAAGCCACTCTTCGGCGACAACGGCTCGGGCATGCACTGCCACCAGTCGCTCTGGAAGAACGGCGAGCCGCTGTTCTACGACGAGCGCGGCTACGGCGGCCTGTCGGACCTCGCGCGCTGGTACATCGGTGGCCTTCTCGCCCATGCGCCGTCGCTGCTCGCGCTGACTAACCCGACCGTGAACTCCTACCACCGACTGGTGCCCGGCTTCGAAGCGCCGGTCAACCTGGTCTACTCGGCGCGCAATCGCTCCGCGTGCATCCGCATCCCGGTGACGGGCACCAGCCCCAAGGCCAAGCGCATCGAGTACCGCGTGCCCGATCCGTCGTGCAACCCCTACCTGGCCTTCTCGGCCATGCTGCTGGCCGGCCTGGACGGCATCAA
>CAINGG010000111.1 GCA_903848435.1 uncultured Actinomycetes bacterium
GCCGGCACGAAGGAGTCCGGCTGCACCGACTGCTTGGCCACTGCCCAGAAGATGCCGGACAGCGAGCCGAAGAGACCACCGAGGATGAGGGCCTGCATCTTGCGCAGGTAGGTGTTCTTGCCCAGCGACCGGACCGCGTCCTCGTCCTCGCGGATGCCCTTGAGGATTCGACCCCAGGGGCTGCGCATGAGGGCCCAGGTGAGCAGCAGGAGCAGGGCGATGATCACCCAGCCGACGAGCACCACCCACAGGTCGGAGCGGGTGTAGCTCAAGGGCCCGAAATCGAATCGGTCCTGGTCGGGGAAGGGATTGAGGTCGTAGAAGTCCTGGCCCATCTTGCCGTTGATGCCCTGGGAGCCACCGAGCGGATCGGTGGACTTGAAAGCCAGGCGCATGATCTCGCCGGTGGCGATCGTGACGATGGCGAGGTAGTCCGCACGAAGACGCAGCGTCGGCACGCCGAGTATGAGGGAGAGGGCCACGGACAGCAGTAGTGCGTAGAGGATGGCAACCCACAGGTTGGGCACGAGGGTCTGCCACGGCATCCAGCCGGGCCACGGGTTCTGCTGCCACTGCACCATGAAGACGCCGATGGCGTAGGAGCCGACGGCGACGAAGGCGATCTGGCCGAAGTTGAGCAGCCCGGTGTAGCCGAACTGAATGTTGAGGCCCATCGTGGCGAGCAGGTAGATGATGGCGGTGACGCCGATCGCCTGCGTGATCGCCTGGGTGAGGACGAAGCCCATATCCATGTCAGCCCACCCTCTCCGGTCGACCGAGTAGGCCCTGTGGTCGTACGAGCAGGAGCAAGATCATCAGCAGCAGGGCGGCGCCTGTCTTGAGCTCCGTGGGGACGATCAGCGTGCTCAGCTGCACGGTGATGCCGACGACGAAGGAGCCCACGATGGCGCCCCCGATCGTGCCCAGGCCGCCGAGGACGATGGCTGCGAAGAGCGTCAATAGGAGGTACTGCCCCATGGTCCAGACGACGTTCTGGGTGATGCCGAGGAAGACGCCGGCATAGGCGGCCAGCATCGCGCCGAGCACCCAGACGACCGAGATGACGCGCTCGACGTTGACACCTGACGCCGACGCGAGCGCCGGGTTGTCGGAGACGGCGCGGGTCGCCTTGCCGATGCGCGAGCCCTTCAGCCAGGCAATCGTGGCAGCAAGCGCGACGATGGCGATAAGCGACAGGACGATGGCCTTCGGCGTGATGAAGATGGGGCCGAACTCGATGCCCGGCTGACCCGCGAACTGCTTGTAGCTCTTGGGCGCGCCGCCGAAGAAGAACAGAATGATGTAGCGCAGCATGATCGCCAGGCCGATCGACACGATCATGGCGGCGATCAGGCCGGTCTGCCGTTTGCGCAGGGGCCTCCACAGCACCTGGTTTTGCCCCCAACCCCACAGCGCGGCACTGATCACGATCGCCAGGGGCCCCGCGATGAGCAGGTTGAGATTCAAGGAGGTATTCAGCACGAGGGCGGTGAACGCCCCGAGGGTGAGGAGCTCTCCGTGCGCGAAGTTCGACAGGCCCGTGGTGCCGAAGATGAGGTTCAGGCCCAGGGCGCCCAGCGCGATGATGAGGGACAGGATCAGGCCGTCGAGGATGAGCTGGAAGACGCGATCCACGGTGATGCCGCTTCCGCCGCCCCCGCTATCACCGCCACCTCCGCCATCGCCGCCGTCGTCAGCGACCCCCACGGGGAAGAGCACCTTCTTGTTGCCCGAGAGCACGTTGACCGTGCGCTCGGGGCCGTCCTTGACCTTCGCGCCCCCTGGCACGGTGGCCTCATCGAGGGTGGCGACGTACTTGCCGCTCTTGGGCACCACGATCGTGGCGGTGCCATCAGCGCCCGTTTTGCCCGATCCGGTGAAGCCATCGGGGCCGGTCACGTTGATGGTGACCCCCGCCACGGGGGCCTTATTGGCGTCGGTAACCACCGCGAGAATGGCCGGGTCTGCCGCCTGGGCGACCCCGGCCAGCGCGAGGGACCCGATGAAGAGGCCCACGAAGGCCATGAGGAGGCGAGCGATCCCTCGGTGCACTCGTCCTCCTGCTCTGACGGCCCCGCGAGGGGTGGCTCGGGCGCCGACGTGCAGCGCCTCGTCCGGGGAGCATAGTCGGCTGGGGCCCGGTGGGGGAGTCTTCACCAGGATCGAGATCAATGCCCGCGTCAGGGTGCTCAAGCGTCCTTGACGAAGCAGGTGAGCCGGGCCGAGCACAGCAGCCTCCCGTCGTCGTCGGACACCGAAATCGACGAGGTGATGAGCGTGCGCCCGAGTGACAACGGCACGGCCGTCGCGGTGGCGAACCCCTCCCGGGCACTGCGGTGGTGACTGCAACTCAGCTCGATCCCGACGGCGTAGCGTCCTGCGCCCGCGTTGAGATTGGCCAGGACGGAGCCGGTGGCCTCGGCGAGCACGGCGCTCGCGCCCCCGTGCAGCAGCCCGAAGGGCTGGGTGTTGCCCGCCACGGGCAGCCGCGCGACCACGCGAGCGGGGGTTACGTCGAGCCACTCCACGCCCATGCGCTCGCCCAGGCCCCCCTTCTCGGAGTCCTGGATGATCTCGGGCAGTTCGCGCGGGTCGCTGGCCATGACCCCAGCCTAGGATCGCGGTCGTGCCCGCCCCGCGACTGCTGCTGCTAGACGGCCACTCCCTGGCCTACCGGGCCTTTCACGCGCTTCCCGTGGAGAACTTCTCGACGGCGGGGGGCCAGCCCACCAACGCGGTCTACGGGTTCACCTCGATGCTCATCAACGCGCTGCGCGACGAGGATCCCACCCACGTGGCCGTGGCTTTCGACGTGTCGCGCACGACGTTCCGCACGCAGGCCTACCCCGACTACAAGGCGACGCGGTCAGCGTCGCCCCCCGAGTTCAAAGGCCAGGTCGACCTGATTCGCGACGTGCTCACGGCCATGGGCATCCGCTGGATCGAACTCGACGGCTATGAAGCCGATGACATCATCGCGACGCTCGCGACGCGGGCCGAAGGCGCCGGCATGGACACCGCCATCATCACCGGTGATCGCGACGCCTTCCAGTTGGTCAATTCATCAACGACGGTTCTCTACCCACGCAAGGGCGTGTCAGACCTCGCGCGCATGACGCCCGATGCTGTGCAGGAGAAGTACGGCCTGTCACCGGCGCAATACCCGGACTTCGCCGCCCTGCGCGGCGATCCGAGCGACAACCTGCCGGGTATTCCCGGTGTCGGGGAGAAGACGGCGACGAAGTGGTTGCAGCAGTTCGGCTCGCTGGCCGGCATCGTCGACCATGTCGATGAGATCGGGGGCAAGGTGGGTGATTCCCTCCGCTCCGCGCTTCCGCAGGTGCTCGTCAACCGCCAGTTGACCGAGCTCGTGCGCGACGTCCCCATTGACCTGTCCCTGGACGACCTGCACCGCGAGCCGATTGCCGCTGAGCCCGTCCATGAGGTCTTCGACGCCCTGCAGTTCCGCGTCCTCCGCGATCGCCTCTTCGAGAGCCTGGGCACGGCCGTGGCCGCGCCCGAGCCGGGCGCACCGACTGTCATCGACGATGTGCGCGCAGGCGACTGGTCAACGTGGCTCACACAGCATGCGGCGCAGGAGGCCGGGGTGGGCTTCGACGGTGACTGGGGCCAGGGGACCGGGCGCATCGACGCGGTGGCTATCTCGTCGCCGGACGGCTCGGTGGCCGTGGCGGCCTTGTCCGAGATGGGGCCGGCC
>CAINGG010000112.1 GCA_903848435.1 uncultured Actinomycetes bacterium
CGGAGCGACTTAGGGAGACTTCTGGGCCCTCGGAAGTCTCCCGAACTCGATCAGCGACTGGGCCAACTCACAACGATGTAGTTCTCCCCACCCGGGGACAACCTGTGGACAGGGCTAGCCCAGGGCAGTCGCCAGGGCCACCAGCTCCCCCGTACGCCACATGGTCACCGCCACCAACACCCCGAGGATCGCCAGGACACCCAGCGATTGCCACAGGGTCCGCGAGGACTTCATTGGCGGCGGCGTCCACACGAAGACGCCCGCCACGAGCGCACCCACCACGAGCCCGCCGAAGTGGGCCCGCCAGTCGACGTCGGGGCTGAGGAAACCGATCACGACGTTGATGCCGAGCAGCACGAGGACCTGCGTGATGTCCCACTTCAGGCGCCGCCCGGCCACGATGAGCGCGCCCATCAGGCCGAAGATCGCGCCCGACGCGCCGACCGAGACCGTGCGCGGATCGGAGAACGTGTACGACGCGACGCTGCCCCCGAGCGCGGCGACGAGATAGAGCACGAGGAAGCGCACGTGCCCCAGGGCGCGCTCGAGCGTGGGCCCGAGCGCGAAGAGCACATACATGTTGAACGCGATGTGCAGGAACGATCCATGGAGGAAGGCAGCGGTCAGCAGGCGGTACCACTCGCCGAAGAGCGCGATACCGAACGGCCACATGCCGTACTCATTGGCCAACTCTCCGATGCCGACAATGAACTGGATGCCGAAGACCACGGCAGTAACGCCGATGACGGAGTACGTGACGTAGGGACGCGCCACGAGAGCACCACCACCGACGGTAACCGGCTGTCGCACGGTACGCGCAGCCTCACCCACGCACTCCGGGCACTGGAAGCCGACGGGTGCCGAGCGCATGCACTCGGGGCAGATCCTCCGGTCACATCGTGTGCACCGGATATAGGTCTGCCGGTCCGGGTGGCGGTAGCAGGTCCCCGGAGGCGTGGGTCCCGCCGGGATCGGCGGGGGCGTGGGCTCGCTCACCCGCGCGTGACAGTGATCCCAGTGATCTCCACCGGCGTCACCGGACGGTCCTGTGCGCCCGTGGGCACCGCCGCGATCGCGTCCACCACATCACGCGACGGCTGATCGGCGACCTCGCCAAAAATCGAGTGCTTGAAGTTCAGCCACGATGTCGGAGCCACCGTGATGAAGAACTGCGAGCCGTTGGTGTTGGGGCCGGCGTTGGCCATGGCGAGCAGGTAGGGGCGGTCGAACTGCAACTCGGGGCTGAACTCGTCATTGAATCGATAGCCGGGACCACCCATGCCCGAACCGAGCGGGTCACCGCCTTGGATCATGAAGCCCGGAATGATGCGGTGGAAGATCGTGCCGTCGTAGAGCGGCTTCGTGGTCTTCGTTCGCGCCTGCGGGTCGGTCCACTCCTGCGTGCCCTCGGCGAGCCCGACAAAGTTGCGCACGGTCTTGGGCGCCTGGTCGGGGAAGAGGATGACGTTGATGTCACCCATCGAGGTGTGCAGCGTGGCTTTGGTCGTCGATTCCGGCATGACGGAATCCTGTCATGGCAGGCATTCGGGGCCCTCGCTGCCCTAGCCTGCCTCCGTGAGCACCCGCGCAGGAGTCTGGACTACCCGAGGAGGCGCCGCCTTGATCGGGCTTGCCCTGTGCAGCCTTGTGGCCGTAGGGATAGCCGGAGCGAAGGAAGTCAACGGCTGCCTGATTGCCACGGGAACCGAGTGCCCCGAATCAGATCTGACAGGGCTGTCCATGGAGGGTGAGTCGCTCGCACGGGCAGACCTCCACGGGTCTGTCCTCACCCGCGCTTACATCACCCTGTCGGACTTGACGGGTGTCAACCTCGCCGATGCCACGCTGACGCTGGCAAATATCACGAGCACCAAGATGGCCGGCGCGACTCTCACCGGTGCCCGCGGAGACGGCCTTTACCTCGGCTATGTCGGTATGCGGCGAGCCAACGCAACCGGATCTGCCCTGATCGACGCAAAGTTCAAGGAGGTCAACGGTGTCAGTTCCAACTTCACTGACGCTACCTTGACACGACTGACCCTTCAGGGAGGCACCTGGACGGATGCCGACTTCACTCGTGCGGACCTGAGCGGGGCAAACCTCACTTCCACCCAGATGCGCGGTGTGGTCCTTGCACAGGCCTACTTCAGGGCTGCCACCCTTCAAGGGATAGATGCCAACAACGCGGACCTTCGTGACGCCACCCTGTATGCCACATCGATTAGTCCCTACGACTCTTGGAGCAACTACTCCTCCTCCACCTTCGTTGGGGCGGATCTGACCGGAGCCACGATCGTCGATTCCTCCCTGACGTCAACCGACTTCACCCGCAGCACTCTCACGGGGTTGGGTATCACCGAATCATTCATAAGCGGCAATACCTTCTCCCTTGCCGAGGGCAACGTCCTCGTGATTGCATCCGATCTCTCAGGCAAGCAATCCTCAGGTGCCTACCTGCCTAACTTCTTCACGGAGGCACGGCTGGCGGACTCACGCTTTGTTGACTCCGACCTCCGCGGAGTCAACTTTGGCCAGTCAGATCTACGCAGGACCAACTTCAGTAGAAGCAACCTGCGCGGCGCGGATTTCGACGGGGCAGACATGCGAGGCGTCAC
>CAINGG010000113.1 GCA_903848435.1 uncultured Actinomycetes bacterium
CCCGCGACATCGACGACCCCGCGCTCATCCACCGCGAGTTGCTGCGCCTGTCTCAGAAGGTGGCAGCGCGAGTGCGCGCGCACGGCGTGCTCGGTCGCACCGTGGTCATCAAGGTGCGCTTCGCCGACTTCACCACGATCAGTCGTTCGCGCACGCTCCCGGAGCCCACCGATGTCGGACAGGAAATCTACGAGGTTGCCCGTGAGCTCTACGACGCGCTCGGGCTGCAGCGGGCGCGCATCCGCCTGGTCGGCGTCCGCCTCGAAGGGCTCGTCGGAGAGGGTGACCGGGTCGAGCAGCTGGCCCTCGACGACGGACTCAGTGGTCCCTCGGTCGCTGACCGACGCGCCGCCGAAGTCGCTGCCGACCGCCTTCGCGATCGGTTCGGGCACGACGTCGTCCGGCCGGCTCGCCTGGTAGGGGAGACAGAGTGAGACGTCCGGCGTACTCTGCGGGCATGAGCGCAGATCCCCGGAATGACCAGGCACCCGTCGATGACCTAGGTGACGAGGAACTCGACGAGGTCAGCGGCGGCACCGGCGGCTAGCGGCCGCCCCCCGCCGTCGGGAGACGGCGGTCGCCCTGGCACCTGGAGGGCCACATCCCCCAGGAATGCAGCCTCCACCGAGGCGCCGAGGGCCAAATGGGCCCGCTGGGTTTCCAGATCGCCCAGGTCTGCCTATCCTGGGGGGACTACCGGATCCGAGGGAGGGGTGACGTGCCGCTTTCCGAGCACGAGCAGCGTCTGCTGGAGCAGATGGAGCGCGCCCTCTACGCCGAGGATCCCAAGTTCGCGACCTCGCTGCGCAGCGGCCCCGGGCGTGCCAGTCGCGGTCGCGCCGCTCTCGGCGTGCTCGTCCTCTTCGGCGGTGTGGCACTCCTCATGGTCGGCGTCATCATGCCGCTCATCCCGTTGAGCGTTGCCGGCTTCGTCGTGATGGTCGTCGGTGCCGTGCTTGCCTACTCAGGTCTTCGTGGTCGTCCCGCGTCGGAGACAGCGGCGACCGAGGGCGGTGCCGCTCCGGCTGCGTCTGCCAAGGCGTCCAAGCGGTCGAGCGGCTTCATGGATAAGCTCGAAGACCGCTGGCGTCGTCGTCGCGACGAGGGCCTGCAGTAGTCACCGCAGTCTCTGCGCCCCACCCCGTATCTCCCAGGCTCATCGCGGCACCGCCGCGCCGTAGTGATGTCGGCATGAGCCTCGCCCGCACCCGGTCACCCCGCGCTGTCGCCCGGCGTACCCCCTGAAGCACGCTGCGCATGTCGCGGCGTAGGTCATCGGCGGTCGGCACGGCGGGCTGGGCCGGCGCGTAGCGCACGCGCTCCACCGCCGTCGCGAGCCGCGACAGCGCATCGAGTTCGTCCTCGTTCATCCGAACCTGGCGCGCGAGGCCCCGAGCGGCATTGCGCGGCGTCGCCGATAGCGGCCACGACCACCCAAGATCGCGCACGTCGTCGGCCAGCTCGCTCCACGCGCCCTCCACCCGTGCGGAGGGAGTCGCGCCCTGCAGGCGACGGCGACGGCGCCACGCGATCGCTATCGACGGCGCGCAGGCAAGGAGCGCGATGAGCAGGACAGGCACGAGGACTGCCCAGATGGGGAACGCCGGGCCGGCGGCGGACGGCTGCGGCACGGCGCCGAGCCCCTCGCGCTCCTCGGGCGGAATGCGTCGGTCCGCGCCGGGCTGCGTGTCGTTCTGCCCCGTCGCATCATCACCGTTGGCCTCGTCGCGCGGCTCGGCGTAGTCGGGCTGGGCCACGCCACCACCGGCATCGGATCGCGGCGTGGGCTCGAACCACACCCACCCGATGCCCTCGAACCAGAGTTCCGGCCACGCATGGGCATTGCGCGCGTAGACGACGCGCTCGTCGCCCTCCTGGCGGCCGCCGGTGAAGCCGACGACCACGCGCGAGGGAATCCCGACCGCGCGCGCCATCAGCGCCATCGTGCCGGCGAACTGCTGGCAATAGCCGATGCGCTCGTCGAGGAAGGACTGCAGCGGATCCGCGCCCTCGGGGGTGGTCACCGCGGTGCTGTAGACGAAGCCGCCGTCCTGGGTGAACCACTTCACCATCGCTTGGGCCTTGGCATAGGGAGTGCGAGCGTCGCGGGTCACCTCTTGCGCGAGGCGGTCCAGATCCGGCGTGATCCCCGCGGGAAGCACCAGGAGGTCCTCGACCGACGGGTCCAGGGCATCACCGGCGGCGCGCAACTCATCGCGCGTGGGAGCGACCTGGTAGGAGGTCACCCGGTAGGACGTGTCCTGGCTCGATAGTCCTGCGCCGTTCACCGTGCGAGTGAACGGATCCCACACCCAGCCGGGATCGAGCTCGCCGTCGATGCCCTCCAGCCGTGCGGCGGCATAGGGCACCGGCAGGGACGGATTCTCGAGGCCGGTGATGGAGACGTCGTAGATCACCTCGCGCACGTCGGCGACGTCGGGGACGTCAGGGATCCCGATGCTCTCCGTCGCGGGCACGGGCAGCTCATTGGGCGCGGGGCGCCAGGTCACGCCGTCGAACTGCTCGAGCGCGACCATGCGCAGGTAGGGACGCGTACGGCTGTCGGTGGCGTAGCGCAGGACCTCGCGCTGCGGGTTGTCCACGAGGTCGCGACGTAGTGAGGCGAAGGGGTCGATGGTGATCGGACCGGAGCCCGTGCCCGCCGGTCCGCCGGCGGAGGTGCTCACGTAGACGGGCTCGGCGAGCCCGGGTGCGAGCGCGGGCAGAAGCAGGGCCGCCACCACCGCGAGCAGGCCGATCTGCAGCGCGGCCGCTCCGCCCCCGCCTGATGCGCGCGCGGGGCGGGTGGTCGGCGAGCGGCCCGGACCGCTCGGTCGCCGGATGAGCAGGGGCCCCCAGGACCGCGTGTACGCGCGGGTGTCGACGGCCATGAGCACCAGCCACCCGATGACGGCGAGGGGGAGCAGCCACCACGCCACGCCGCCGCGTACGACCGCGGCAGGGAAGGCGTAGAGCAGGAGCAGGGGGAAGCCGGCGAGGGCTGGCATGCGCAGCGTGACGCCGATGCTGTCGACGACGAGCGCCACGATTCCGACGCCCGCGACGGCGAGGAAGATCAACTCGGGCGTGGACGGCACGGGAGCCACCGCGGCATCGGCGACGACGAGCGATTCGCGCGTGAAGGCCTGCAGTTGCTCGAGCGCGGCAGGACCAGGCAGGAAGCCGAGCGCTGCCTCGGGCTGCGCATAGAGGATGGTCAAGATGGTCAGCAGCACCACGAGTTGCACGATCGGCTGCACGGGAGCGGGCAGGCGCGCGGCGCGAGCGACTGCGCCAGCGAGCGCGACGGCAGCGACCGTGAGGATGACCGGTACGACCCAGCGCGCAGAGTCGTAGAGGGGCACGAGAGTCGTCGCGGCGCATAGCGTTGCGAGCGCTGCTGCTGCCGTCGCTGCGGGCCTGGCCCGTTCGATGGCGTTCATCGGGTGCTGCCTTGCAGCTCGCCGGTCGCGGCAATCCAGGCGCCGGCAATGGCTCCGGCGCGGCCGGACACCGCGGCAGCTTGCCAGCCCGCTGCGTGAAGAGCGGCGCACGTCTGGCTCGCATCGAGGGACTCGGGCGCAAACCAACTGGCCGTGTCGATCACCAGGGCGATACCCATCTGGCCCGATGAGCGCGCGGCACGGCCACCGAGCGCCGCGGCGACGCGTGCATCGCTCGCGACCGCCGCGATCACCAGATCGTCACGCAGTGCGGGTGCGGTGATGTCGACCGCCGGCGACGCGTCGACCAGGGCCAGAGCGGTCAGTACCTCCGCTTCACCCACCGGGCCATTCGCTGCCGACACGAGCACGCGGCCATCGGTCGTGGCCACGCGTACGCCCCAGCCGTGGCGGAGCAGATGCACTGCCGCGCTAGCGCCGGCACTGAGGGCACGCTCGAGGGATGATGTCGGACCGTCTCCGCCGTGCCGGGGC
>CAINGG010000114.1 GCA_903848435.1 uncultured Actinomycetes bacterium
CAGGCCGCTCAGGTTTGCCCGTCGTGACCTGACTGTTACCATCGGACACGACGCCACCGGGCGTCGAACGACCGACCAGTGCCGAGTCCGCTCCCCTCGGGGTGCGGAGCCGGGGACCCAGGTTCCTGGGGCGAATCTGCAGGGTGCACCGCGGCCCCGCGGTAGGGCGAATCCCCGCCCGAGCCCGTCAGCTCACCCGGTAGGCAACAGGGAAGGACGATCGTGCCGAAGCTTCACCGCCGAGGTCGCCGCGCACTGACCGCGATCATCGCGGCCAGTGCCCTGAGCGCCGCGGGTCTCTTCGGCTCCGCCTCCTCCAACGCCGACCTGCGCGAGGATGTGGCCAACGCGAAGGCCTACCTCGAAGAGCTCCAGATGAAGGCCGCGGCCGCACACGGCCGGGTCGAGGATGCGCAGTTCGCCCTCGACCAGCTCGGGCGCAAGATGGACAAGACCCAGCAGAAGGTCGACCGCGCCAAGGCCCAGCTCAAGGAGACCCAGGACACCATCGGCCGCTACGCCGCTACCGCCTATCGCTCGGGCGGCATCGACTCCTCCCTGCAACTCCTGCTCGTCGACGACGCCCAGGAGTTCCTCGACCAGGCCGTGATCCTCGACATCGTGGCCGCCGGGCAGAGCGCCGCCCTCCGCAAGACCCAGCAGGCCCGACTCCAGCTCGCGCAGGCCACCGCCGAGCTCACCCAGCAGGAGCAGGCCGAGCAGTCGGCCCTGGCCGCCCTGGAGGCTCGCTCGCAGGAGTTCGACCAGGCCGTGTCAGACGCCGACTCCTACCTCGGCAGCCTCGAGGAGGAGTTGCGCCAGCAGATCGAGGCCGAGCGCGCCGCCGCTGCAGCCGAGGCTGCAGCGCGCGCAGCAGCAGCTGCAGCAGCCTTGAACTCCAGCGGCGGAGGCAACGGCTACAGCAACACGTCCGCCAACGGTGGACCCAATGACGGTGGCAGCGCCAACAGCAACGACGGGGGCGGCGGCTACAGCGGCGGCAGTGGCGTCAGCTCTGACCGCGCGGCAATCGTCGTCTCCTACGCCCTGGCCCAGGTCGGCAAGCCCTACAGCTTCGCGGCCAACCCGCCCAACTCCTGGGACTGCACCAAGCTCACGTCCTGGGCGTGGGCGCAGGTAGGCGTGCAGTTGACGCCCTACTCCTACGTGCAGGCCCAGGAGGTGCGACGCATCTCCCCCGACGAGCTGCAGCCCGGCGACCTCCTCTTCTTCTTCGAGGGCGGCGCTCACCACGCCTCCATGTACATCGGCGGCGGCATGATCGTCGAGGCTTCCAGCCCCGAGGTCGGTGTGCGCGTAACCGACGTGTGGAACTCCTGGAACGTCGCCCACTTCTCCTGGGCCGGTCGCCCCTACGGCTGATGGAGCCACCCCCGACATCACGAAGGCCCCCGCCAAGGCGGGGGCCTTCGTCGTGCTGGACTCCTACTTCAGCTTCACCGTGACCGGTGCGCTGTCCGTGGATCCTGCGGTGAAGTAGACCGTGATCGAGCTGCTCTTGGTGCTCCCCGGGCGATAGCGCCAGGTGAACGTACCTTTGTCGCTGATGGTGGGCACGCCCTTGGTGATGGTCTGCCAGGTGCCTTTGCTGCCCAGGCGGACGTGCGCCGTGACCGGCGTTCCCGGGTCGATGGCGATGCTGGTCGCTGCACACGAGATCGTGAGTGTCTTCGCCGACTTCACCTTGGAACAGGTGGCGGTGAGTTCGGGATCTGGCTCGTCCGAGCCCAGCGTGAGGACGCCGTTGGTGATGCGGGCGGAGTTGTGATCGCCGAGCGGCGCATAGCCGAACCACAACTTCAATTCTCCATTGATCAGCTCAATGGATGGATCGAAGACAGCCGCGTCAGACAGTGCCAGCAACGCTGTCTTGCGCTTGACCCACGTCACGGCGTCGGTGGATGCCAGCAGCTGCAATTCCTGGTAGCCGCCCTTGCCCCCGGTCGTCGACGCTGCCATGAGGAAGGTGCCGTCGGGCAGCTCCAGCGGCGCAGGGTCCACGAGGTCAGTGTCGCCGTTCAGCGGTCCCTGGGGCGTGCTCCAGGTCAGGCCATCTGCCGACGTGGCCGTGAAGATGCCGTGCTGGCCATCGACCTTGTTGAAGTACAAGAAGTACTCCCCGGCCGAGGTCTTCATCACGTGCGGGACGCCGCAACCGAGATCATCGAGCAGGACCCCGGGCTGGGGGGTCCACGTCCTGAGATCCGTCGAGGTGGCGTATCGAAGTCGCTTGGTGTTGGGAGTGCACGGCTTGGGCGGACCCGTGCCGGAGCCGGGGGTGATCTCGGCGTAATAGAGGCGGTAGGAGGAGGGCCCCTCCTGCACGATGGACCAGTCGATGCCCGCGGGCAGGACCGTCGACGTAGCGGTCCAGGTGACACCGTCAGTTGAGGAGTACTGCGTGGGCTGCGGCGCCGTCGTCAGCAGGTAGTAGGTGCCGGTGGTGGAGTCATAGAAGGCCTCGGGCGATACGCCGGTCGGCGCATCCGTCGGCGCTGGGATCGTGGCCACCAGGGAGGCGGCGTCGATGGTCGCCTGGTTGGCGGTCATCTCCGAGGCCGAAGCCGGGCTGATGGCCATCAGGGCAGCGAGGCTGACGACGCTGGCCAGCAGGAAGGGCGGGGCTGGGATCATGGAGTCACGGTAGTCGCTCGAGGGGCGTGAGTCGCGACCTGTGCCCTGGCTCCCGCACCTGGACTCGAACCAGGAACCTACCGGTTAACAGCCGGTTGCTCTGCCAATTGAGCTATGCGGGAATCGTGCGGCGAGAAGCCTAGCAAGGCGACTTAGATGCCCAAGGTGGACCTCAACTCCGCCAGCGCCGCGTCTGCCTGGCGGCGTACGTCGGGGTCGGAGGGGTCCAGTCCGGCGTCGAAGGTGACGGTCCAGCGCAGCCCGTCGCCGGCCCGCCGGGCGACGATCCGCACCCCCGCCTCGCCGTCGAGGAGCACGCGCTCGCTCACCACCACGCTCGAGGTCACTCGCTCGTAGACGACGGTCGGGAAGGCCCCGGGGTCGTCCAGCCGGACGCGCATGAGCCGGTCGGGCCCGCGTGCATCGAGTCGTGCCTCGACGACCAGGACCGCGTCGTCGCCCCACGTCGCCTTGCCGACGAGATCCCACGGCAGGCGAATCGTCTGCGGAATCGGCAGGTAGAGCGCCTGGTCGGTCGCCACCGCGAACGATGCGCCTTCGCCTCGCGTGCGGGCCCACGACAGCAGGCGCTCGCCCTTCGGGACGAGCGCCTTCACTTCGGTCGGCGTGCGGCGCAGCATCTAACCCTCGTGGTGCTCGCGCAGATCGCGACGGTAGGCCTCCAGGGCCATCAGATCCGCGAATGCCTGGGTCTGCTCGTCACTGCTCTCTTCGAGGCGTTGCATGCGTCCGCGCAGGTCGGTGATGCGCCGCGACGCGTCCATCTCGAGCAGCCGGGCGATCACCGAGGTCGTGAATCGCGAGTCGACGGCGCCCGCGACGGGCAGGGGCTCGACCGCGAGTCCGCGCACGAGAGACCGAGCGTCGTCGTCGGGGCACGCCTCCAGGACCTGGTCGATCCAGGCCAGGCCAAAGACCTCGGCGCGCGGGCCTCCGGCCGCGGCGATGGCCTCGTGCACCGTGCGCAGCGCCGGGTCGGCGTAGGCACCTGCCTCCACCGAGGCGTACCACGCACTCGACAGCGCCGGCTCCTGCAGCGCGCACTTCAGGGCTTCTCGCTGGATAGCGGCCACGGGATCGCGTGGATCGGGGCGACCGGAGGCTGCGGGCGCCGACTGCGGACCGCGTCCACCGCCGACAGCGCGCGAGACCGTCTGCACGTCGATGCCGAGCCAGCCGGCCAGGCGTCGGACGTATTCGGGGCGAAGTGCCGGGTCCTTGATGCGGGCCACGATCGGTGCGGCATCGCGCAGCGCGGCCACGCGGCCTTCGGCCGTCTCGAGGTTGTAGCCAGCGAGAGTCGAGCGGATGGCGAACTCGAAGAGCGGCACCCGTCGCTCGACCAGGTCGCGCACGGAGGCATCGCCGTGCTGCTGACGCAGGTCGCACGGGTCGAGGCCGTGCGGCTCCACCGCAACGAAGGTCTGCGAGACGAAGCGCTGGTCGTCGTCGAAGGCCTTGAGCGCCGCGCGGCGTCCGGCTTCGTCGCCGTCGAAGGTGAAGACCACCTCGCCCTTCATCTTGTCGTCATCCATGAGGAGTCGGCGAAGCACCTTGATGTGCTCGGACCCGAAGGCAGTGCCGCAGGTGGCCACGGCCGTGGTGACACCGGCGAGGTGACAGGCCATGACGTCGGTATAGCCCTCGACGACGACGACCTGCTGCTGCTTGGAGATCTCGCGACGAGCGCGGTCGATGCCGTAGAGGACCTGGCTCTTCTTGTAGAGCGGGGTCTCGGGCGTGTTGAGGTACTTCGGTCCGTCGTCGTCGTCGAGAAGCCGCCGCGCACCGAAACCGACGACGTCGCCGGCGAGGTCGCGGATGGGCCAGACGAGGCGCCCGCGGAAGCGGTCGTAGATGCCGCGGTTGCCCTGGGAGACCAGCCCGGCCGCCATGAGCTCGGCGTCGGTGAAGCCGCGCTGACGCAGGTGGCCGGTGAGGGCGTCCCAGGACTTGGGGGCGAAGCCGATGCCGAAGTCGGCGGCCGTGGCCGCGTCGAAGCCGCGCTCGGTGAGGAACGCGCGTCCGACCTGGGCTTCGGGGCTTGTCAGGCGCTCGACGAAGAACTCCGCCGCCGCCTTGTTGGCATCGACCAGCCGGGTGCGCTGGCCCTGCTGGCGGTTGACGCCGGCGCCGCCTTCGGCGTAGCGGAGAGTGACGCCGGTGCGTCCGGCCAGTTTCTCGACGGACTCGGCGAAGGTGAGGTGGTCGAGCTTTTGCACGAAGCTGATGACATCGCCGCCCTCCTGGCAGCCGAAGCAGTAATACATGCCCCGACTGGGCGTGACATGGAAGGAGGGCGAGCGCTCGTCATGGAAGGGGCACAGGCCCTTGAGGGAGCCCCCGCCCGCGGGCTTCAAGGCGACGTAGTCGCGGACGACCTCGTCAATCCGGGCCTTCTCGCGCACGAGGGCGACATCCTCATCCCTGATGCGCCCCGCCATGGGCCGATCCTAGGCGGGCAGACCGGGCCCGACCCGGGCCGCATCCCCACCCTGTCAAACCCTCCCCCTCCCGCATTGAGTGGCGGGTTATGCGCACAGGCGGGCGTGCCACTCGACAGCGCTGCCGTCGGTGAGGCTGGCCACCTGGTCGATGACGACCCGCAGACGCGAGGCATCGTCATCCGCACCGCGGAACTCCGGCTCGATCCAGGGCTCGAGATCGCGGCCCTCGCGATGCAGGAGGGCATCGACGAGTTCGGCGAGGAGGGCGCGCTGCCGCGCGTAGGCCTCCTTGGCGCCGGCGCGGCGCATGACGTAGAGCACGGTCACCGCCTTCATGACGGCGACCTCGGCCCGAGTCTGGTCGGGCACGACCAGCGCAGCGGCATACCGCGTGAGTGGTGTGTTCGGGTACGCCGCGAGCGTGGCCTGCTCGGCCGCCTGGCAGAAGCGCCCGATGAGCCGCGACGTGAACTCCTTGAGACCCGCGAGATCACGGTGGGTCCCGGCATAGGAAGCGGGCCAGTAGCCAGCGGCCATGAGGCGATCCAGGGCCGCGCTGAGCTCGGCAGGGTCCACCTGCGGGAGGTACTTGCGATGCGCGATGTCCATGATGTTCTCGCGCTCGGTCGCCGAGGTGAACATCTCCAGCGTCACGTGACCGGCATGGATGGCGTCCTCGACATCATGCACCGAGTAGGCGACGTCGTCCGCCCAGTCCATGACCTGCTCCTCCAGGCACGTGCGGCCCTCGGGGGCGCCCTGGCGAAGCCAGTGGAAGATCTGCGCGTCGTCGGCGTAGTAGCCGAACTTCTCGCTGTCATCGCGCCGCGGCCAGGGGTACTTGCACGAGGCGTCGAGCGAAGCGCGCGTGAGGTCGAGGCCCGCGCTACGACCCGTGACCGGGTCGATGACCTTGGCCTCAAGGCGCGTGAGCACGCGCAGAGTCTGGGCATTGCCCTCGAATCCGCCGATGGCCTCGGCGATGCGATTGAGCTCGCGTTCGCCGTTGTGGCCGAACGGCGGATGGCCGAGGTCGTGGGCTAGGCCCGCCACGTCGACCAGGTCAGGATCGCACCCGAGCGCCTCGCCCATCTCGCGAGCCAACTGCGCCACCTCCAGGGTGTGCGTCAGGCGAGTGCGAGGGAAGTCAGCAGACCCGGCCACGAAGACCTGCGTCTTGGCCGCAAGGCGGCGAAGTGCCGAAGAATGCAGGACCCGAGCCCGGTCGCGGGCGAAGGGGGTGCGCAGGCTCGGCGAATCCTCGCTGACCCAACGCGCGGCATCAGCCTCGGCGTAGCCGTCGGGTAGGCGGGTCATGCTCCGACCCTAGTGCGGATCAATGACCAGCGAGCGGGTGAGGACTACCCGGTCCTCCCCCGGCCCGTCGTAGTCGACGACCGATTCGCTGACGGCAAAACCCAGTGCGCGGTGGAAAGCCTGCGAATCGACGTTGGCCGCCGAGGTGACGGCCTTGACCCGGGTGCAACCGCGGCCGCCAAACGCGTCGAAGGTTCGGCGGTAGGCCTCGGCTCCCAGGCCCTGACCCCGATAGCGCGGGTCAACGCCAACGAAGTGGATGTAGCCAAGGTCCGGCTCCGCGGGCGATACGAAGGCCACGATGAACGCCGCAATCGCGCCGTCACCATCGACGGCAACAAGCGAGGTGTCGCGAAACTGCTCGAAGAACAAGCGCGGCAGCATGTCGCTCATGTGCCGCCCGCCCCACCAGTCATCAAGGACAGCAATGACGTCGTCGTAGTCCGACGGGCTCAGTCTCCTCCAGGTCACCGTCACGGGCGCACCCTAGCCGCCACTGACCGAGAGCTCGGCCTCGCGCACGCAGGCCGCGTCGTGCGCACCGAGGTAGGGGCTGTCGAGCCAGCCGTCCGGCAGCGAGGGTGAGCGCTCTCCCCCGGTACGCCCCCGGGGTGCGGCCATCACGTCCGGGTCGGCCTCTTGGTCCGGATCGATGAGCGCCAGCAGGTCATCGAGCTGAGCCAGCGACGTGACGTTGGCCAGGTCCTGACGCACGTGGCGGCGTACGGCGTAGCCCTTGAAGTACCAGGCCACGTGCTTGCGTATCTCGCAGCAGCCGGTGCGCTCACCGAAAGCCTGGACGAGCAGGTGCGCATGGCGCCGGAACGTCGCGATGACATGGCGCAGATCCGGATCCGGCGCTATGGGCTCGCCAGCGAAGGCGGAAGCGAGCTGCCCGAAGAGCCACGGTCGTCCCAGGCAGCCACGGCCCACGACGACCCCGGCACATCCGGTCTGGTCGACCATGCGCAGCGCGTCCTGCGCGCTGAAGATGTCGCCGTTGCCCAGCACGGGGAAGCCGTCGAGGTGCTCGACGAGCCGGGCGATAGCCGACCAGTCCGCGGTGCCGGCATACATCTGCGAGGCCGTGCGGCCGTGCAGTGCGACCCAGGCCACGCCAGCGTCTGCTGCCGTGCGACCGGCCTCAAGATAGGTCAGGTGGTCGGAGTCGATGCCCTTGCGCATCTTGACGGTGACCGGCACTGCTCCGCGAGCGGCGTCGACGGCGCCGGTGACGATGTCGCGGAAGAGGTCACGCTTCCACGGAAGGGCGCTGCCGCCTCCCTTGCGGGTGACCTTGGGGACGGGGCATCCGAAGTTCAGGTCGATGTGATCGGCGATGTCCTCGTCGACGACCATGCGCACTGCCTCGGCGACGACGTAGGGATCGACGCCGTAGAGCTGGACCGAGCGGGGCGACTCGTCAGGCTCGAAGCGCACCATTTCGAGGGTGGCCTCATGGCGCTCCACCAGGGCGCGGGAGGTGACCATCTCGCTGACGTAGAGGCCCGCGCCTTCCTCTCGGCACAGGCGCCGGAAGGCCCGGTTGGTGACCCCCGCCATGGGCGCGAGCACGACCGGAGGATCCACCACCAGGGAGCCCGCACGGAGTAGCGTCACCCCGACATCCTCTCTGATCGGCGATTGGGATCTCATGTCCGCTGCCACACCGCCCGCTCACACCATGGTCCTGACGGGCAAGCGCCGCTGGGGCGCCCTTATCGCGCTCGCGCTCGGCGTGGCGATGATCATCCTCGACGCCACGGTCGTCAACGTCGCCATCCCGACGATGGTTAAGGACCTCGACCTCACCACCAACGATGCTGAGTGGATCACCGCGGCGTACTCCCTGGTCTTCGCCTCCCTGCTCATTGTGGCCGGACGACTGGCCGATCGCCTCGGCCGTCGTCTCATCTTCGTGATCGGCGCGATCATCTTCGTGTCCGCCAGCGTGCTCGTCGCGCTCTCGGGCAACGCGGTGGAGATTATCGGGGCACGCGCGCTCCAGGGCCTCGGCGGCGCGCTCATGCTGCCCGCGTCCCTGTCGATCATCAACGCCGTCTTCGTCGGCAAGGCGCGGGCGGCGGCGTTCGCGGTATGGGGCGCCACGATCGGCGGCATGGCGGCCCTCGGCCCGCTGGTCGGCGGATGGCTGACGACCTACGCGTCGTGGCACTGGGCCTTCCTGATCAACGTGCCGATCGGCATCATCGTGCTCATCGGCGTCTTCGTCTTCGTGCCCGAGACGAAGGAGGCGGTCCGGGAGGCCGGCACCGACATCGGCGGCATCGTGCTGTCGACCCTGGGCCTACTGGGAGTCGTCTTCGCCCTGATCGAGGGCCAGCGCTACGGGTGGATCACGTCCACCGCGCCCTTCTCGCTGTTCGGCATGACCTGGGACGGCGGACTCTCCCCTGCTTTCGTCTCCGGCGTCATCGGAGTCGTCTGCCTGGTGCTCTTGCTGGTCGTGGAGTCTCGCCGCCTGCGCGCCGGCAAGGTGGTGGTCTTCGACCTGCACCTGTTCCGCATCCGATCTTTTGGTGCCGGCAACGCCGTGGCGCTCATCGTCAGCCTCGGCGAGTTCGGCCTGCTCTTCGCGCTTCCGCTCTTCCTGCAATCGGTCATCGGCTACAGCGCCCTCGAGACGGGCGTCATCCTGCTGGCGCTCGCGATCGGCTCCTTCGTCGCGTCGGGTGCAGGAGCGGCGCTGGCCCAACGCGTGGGACCCGTGCGCGTGCTGCAGATCGGCATGGCCTGCGAGGCCGTGGGCATCCTCGGGCTCGGCGTCATGATCTCCACCAGCGTGACCGGATGGGCCCTGGCTCCCTGGCTGTTCCTCTACGGCATGGGCGTCGGCTTCGCGACCGCCCAGCTCACCGGTGTCATCCTCTCCGAGACACCCGTGGAGAAATCCGGGCAGGCATCGGCCATGCAGTCGACCGCGCGACAGGTGGGCGCAGCCATCGGCACTGCCATACTCGGCACCACCCTGCTCGTCGGTCTCGGCATCAACGTGACCAATCAACTCGAGGATCGCAACGTCGCGCCACCCGTGGCCGAGCAGGTCACGACGGCGGTGCAGCAGTCCGCGGGCACTGTCATCCCGACCCTGTCGCAGCAGCCCAATGGCGAGGTGCTCGTCGAAGGGGCCTCCGTCGGCTACGCCGAATCCACGAAGTGGGTGGCGTGGGTCGCTGCGGCGTTCGTCATCCTCGGGCTCCTGACCACTTTGCTCCTGCCGCGCAACGCGGCGCGTGTCGAGTCCGAGGGCTATGCGCCACCAGGCTCGGAATAGTTGCCAGGAGGCCGGCGTCGTCTAGGGCCCGGCTAGCAGGGCGCGCGCCGTGTCGACGTCGGTCACGAGCACGTTGACCCAGCCGCCGCGCAGCGCTCCCCCGATAGCCTCGACCTTGGTGCGGCCGCCAGCGATGGCAAGGCGTCGCGGCACGTCACGGAAGGTGGGCAGGTCGATACCCATCACGCGGCTGTTGAGCGCCGAGTCAACCGGCTCGCCGTTCGCGCTGAAGAAGCGCAGGCAGATGTCGCCGACGGCTCCGCCCCGGGAGAGTGCGCGCGAGTCTGCGGCCTCCCAGGCATTGCCGCTCTCGCGCAGCATCGGAGATGGATCGACTGAGCCGATGCCGACGAGTGCGACGGCGAGCTCACTCCAGGTGCTCATCACGCGGGCGATGGACGCATCCGACAGCAGTGCGTCGCGCGCGGCGACCGAGCTCACGATCCCCGGTGCAGGCAGGCTGACCGGCACGCCGCCGGTTGCCTCGGCCAGGCGGGTGAGCAAGCGCGTCGAGCGGGCCTGCGTGGCCGGATCACCATGGCCACCGATCATCTGCACGACCTGGGTGCAGGTCTCACTGGTGCGACCCAAGGCCTCCGCGGCGGCCAGCAGGGTGGCGGACCACGTGGAGACACCGAGAGCACCGGGCCCGCCGATGGTGGCCTCTAGGTAGGGCGCCGCACGCCTGCCGAGGTCGAGGGCCGGGTCGACTCCCTCCGGCGCCGGCGCGACGACGACGGCATCGAGCAGTCCGAAGCGGTCGCGTAGTCGATCCTCGTCGTCGACGAAGACATCCGGCGGGGTCACGACGGTGGTGCGAATGATTCCTTCGGCCTTGGCCCGCGACAGGAGCCTGGACACCTTCGCCTGGGACAGGTGCAGGCGACGAGCGATCTCGATCTGCGTCGCCCCCTGCTCGTGGTAGAGACGCGCGACCTTGGTCATGAGTTCGACCTGTCCCCAGGCATCCCGCGCTGGCACCTAACGTCCTCCGATGAGTTGGCGCGCGGAGTCGGCGATGGCGGCTGGCTCGATGCCGGATCTCTCGAGCAGCCACGGGGTGGACCCGGTCGGGGCGAAGCCGTCGAGGCCAATGCGGCGTACGCGGGCCGGGCACTCCTCACTCACGATCTCCGCGACCGATCCGCCGAGGCCGCTGGCGTAGGCCTCCTCGACCGTCACGATGCCCCCGGTCTCGCGCGCGGCCCGGACGATCGCTCCGCGATCGATCGGCGACAGGCTCGCCATGGACAGCACGCGCGCCGCGATCCCTTCGTCGGCCAGCGTGCGCGCAGCCTCGAGCGAAGGGGCCACGGCTGTGCCGATGGCCACGATCGCGACGTCGTCACCCGCGCGCAGTTGAGTTGCCACGCCCGGCACGAACGCCGTGCCGGGGGGATGGATATCGGGCACTCCCATGCGGCTGATGCGCAGGAACACCGGTCCGTCGTGTGCTGCCGCCCATCGCACGGCCGCCGCGGTCTCCGCCGGATCGGTCGGGACGACGACAGTGAGTCCCGGGATGGTGCGCATCCACGCAAGATCCTCAGGCGAGTGGTGCGTGGGACCGAGTTCGCCGTAGGCCACTCCCGGGCTCTGCCCGCACAGGACGACGTGATGGTCGGAGTACGCCACATCGATCTTGATCTGCTCCATGGCGCGCGCGGTCAGGAAGCAGGAGGCCGCCGAGACGAACGGGATGCGCCCGCCGGCAGCAAGACCCGCGGCTACCCCGACCATGGCCTGCTCGGCGATTCCGACGTTGATGAGGCGCTCGGGGAAGCGCTGAGCGAAGTCGCCGAGCTTGCTCGACCCGACCGAGTCATTGACGACCGCGACGATTCGGTCGTCGTGTGCCGCTATGTCGATCAGCGTGCTCGAAAAGGCATCACGACAGTCATGCAGTGTCGTCACGTTGCCAGGACCTCCGCTCGTGCCGCTGCTGTCTGCTCAGGACTCGGTACGCGGTGGTGCCAGGCGGGATCATCCGACATGAAGGAGACCGGGTGTCCCTTGTGCGTGTGCGCGATGAAGGCAGTTGGACGTCCCGCGACCAGCGGGGTGCTACCGAGGGCGGCGAGGAGCTGCTCGTGATCGTGGCCGTCGACCTCACCGACGGCCCAGCCGAAGGCACGGAGCTTGTCGGCGAGCGGTTCAAGGTCGCTGGTGTCGGCGACGGGGGCGCCCTGCTGCAGGCGGTTCCGGTCGATCACGAGCACGAGGTTGTCCAGGCCTCGGTGGGCGGCGATCATGAGCGCCTCCCAGTTGGAACCCTCCTGCATCTCGCCATCACCGGTGACGACGTAGACCCGCCGCGACGAGCCCTCCAGGCGCGCCGCAATGGCCATGCCCACGCCGATGGGCAGTCCGTGCCCGAGCGGCCCGGTGCTGGCCTCCACCCAGTCGAGCTTGGTCCGCGCGGGATGCCCGTTGAGTGCGCTGCCCGCCTGCACGAAGGTGTCGAGATCTGTCTCGGAGAGCAGTCCAGCCTCCGCCAGGACGGCGTACAGCGCGGCAGCCGCATGGCCCTTGGACAGAACGAGCCGATCGGGCTCGGGACCGTCAAGCCGCAACACGCCAAGGTAGGCCGTGACCAGGATGTCGATGACCGAGAACTCCCCGCCGATGTGGCCCATGCCGGCATCGCTCACCATCTGCAGGTCACGGAGTCGAACGCGCTGACTGGCCGCCCGGAGCCCATCGACATCGGTTGTCATCGCCCCTCCGCCATGGATGACAGCAGCGCATCCTGAACGATGCGCTGAGCGGCCAGCGCATCCTGACGAGCCTGGGCCTCCTGAAGTGCCGGCATGTCGAGGCTGTCGAGCGCGCGATAGATGGCCTTCAGCAGGCGAATGGACAAGCGTGCAGCTTCGACGGTGTCCTCCCTGAAGGGGAATTGGTCAAGCTGCCAGACGCCCTGCCACTTATTGATGCGCAGCGTGTAGAAGAA
>CAINGG010000115.1 GCA_903848435.1 uncultured Actinomycetes bacterium
CTCCGAAGTACGAGGTCGCCCTGCGGGTCAAGGACAAGCGCAATGTCAACTGGCTGGCATGGGCGTCGCTCCCCGGCCTGCAGGACGTCACATCGATCGAGGTCGGAGACGATCTCCGCGTCGTCAACGGACGCGTCTACCAGTTCCGCGTGCGCACCGTCACGGGAGACGGCCGGACAAGCGCGTGGATCACTTCCGCCATTCGCTATGTCGGCAACCTAACGGCTCCTGCCAACGGCAAGTTGGAGAAGGTCACCCTGTCGTCGGAGAAGTCCGCTGTGAGGGCAACCTTCGACCTCGAGGGCCTCGCCTGGACCTACAACGTGCAGGTTGCTGACGTCTTGGCCCTCTACGAGAAGGACTCGTACTACGCCGTCAGCACGACCTATGCCAAGCCCACCGGAACGACCTACACCTGGCCCTTCCCCGACGACGGCCGCCGCGGCGTGTCATGTGCCGTCGGAGTGCGCTACATCCGGGGGGATGGCGTGGCCACCCTCACGTGGTCAGCGGTCACCTGTCCCGCCGCGTGAGTCAATCCGGGCCATCCCTCGTTTCTCTCCTCGAGGGGTCGCCCTGTACGCTTCACGGGCGTTCGCGCGCCCCTTTAGCTCAGTCGGCAGAGCGTCTCCATGGTAAGGAGAAGGTCTACGGTTCGATTCCGTAAAGGGGCTCGGAGGGGCGTCGGCACCCGCCGGCTCCCCACGGCGGAGTAGCTCAGCCTGGTAGAGCAAGCGGCTCATAATCGCTGTGTCGCCGGTTCAAGTCCGGCCTCCGCTACGGCTCGAGCACCTGCCACTACCGGCACGACAGGCACGACAGGAGGGCCCACATGGCCAGCAAGTCAGCAGACGTACGTCCGAAGATCACCATGGCGTGCCAGGACTGCAAGAACCGCAACTACATCACCAAGAAGAACCGGCGCAACGATCCGGATCGCATGGAGATGTCGAAGTTCTGCCCCACGTGCAATAAGCACACGGTCCACAAAGAGACTCGCTAGTCCTTCCGGCGATGGCCCTCAACGCCGCACTCGTCGGTCGGTCCTACCCGCCGACCGCGCCCTACCTCGTGGGGCGCGAGAAGGTGCGTGAGTTCGCGACCGCGGTCGGCGACACCAATCCCGTGTGCTTCGACGTCGCCACGGCGCAGGGGCTGGGCTACCCCGACATCGTCGCGCCCCCGACCTTCGCCTTCGTCGTCGCCTACGCCGGCTCCAGCAAGGCCGCACTCGACCCCGAACTCGGGCTCGACTACACCCGCGTTGTTCATGGTGAGCAGCGCTTCGTTTTCGAACGACCCATCGTCGCGGGAGACTCCCTGGTGGCAAAAGCCACGATCGAGGCCATCCGCGCCGTGGCTGGCAACGACATCCTGACCACGCGGGTCGACCTCGATACCGAGGGCGGCGAGCACGTGGCCACTACCTACACCGTCATCGTTGCCCGCGGCACGGCCGAGGAGTCCGCATGACCGTCTCCTACGCCGATGTCGCCGTGGGCACCGCTCTCCCCGCGCAGACGTTCCCCGTCACCCGCTTTCACCTCGTGCGCTACGCGGGGGCATCGGGTGACTTCAATCCGATCCACTGGAATGAGAAGTTCGCCACCTCGGTGGGGCTGCCCGATGTCATTGCGCATGGCATGTTCACGATGGCCGAGGCCGCTCGCGTCGTCACCGACTGGGTCGGCGATCCGGGAGCGCTCAAGGAGTTCTCGGTGCGCTTCACCCGGCCGGTGCCCGTGCCCAACGACGACCAGGGCAGTCAGATCGCGGTGTCGGGTGAGATCACCGAGCTACTGGACGACCGGCGCGTGAAGGTCACGCTCACCGCCACGCACGCGGACCAGAAGGTCCTGGGCAACGCGGTCGCGATCGTCCAACTGGCGTGACCACGCCCCTCGCCGACCTCACGTCGCTGAAGGTCGGCGGACCGGCCCGGACTCTGCGCACCGCCGAGACCGAGGCGGAGGTCATCGACGCCGTACGCGCGGCCGACAGCACCGGCACCCTCCTGCTTGTCCTGGGCGGCGGCACCAACGTCGTCATCGACGACGGCGGCTTCCCGGGCGATGTGCTGCTCGTGCGCACGCGCGGCGTCGACGTGAGCGTCGACGCCTGTGCGGGGGCGTGGGTGAGCGTCGCTGCCGGCGAATCGTGGGACGACCTCGTCGCGCGCGCCGTCGCCGAGGAGTGGTCGGGCATCGAGGCGCTCTCGGGCATCCCGGGCCTCACGGGTGCGACCCCCATCCAGAACGTCGGGGCCTACGGCCAGGAGGTCGCCGACACCATCGCGCGGGTCCGCGCGTACGACCGGATCGCCGGGGATGTGGTCATGGTGCCCGCGGGGGAGTGCGGCTTCGGCTACCGCACGTCGCGCTTCAAGCACGATCCGCGATTCGTCGTGCTGTCCGTGGAGTTCCAGCTGCCGCTGGGCTCGATGTCGGCCCCCATCCGCTACGGCGAGCTCGCGGCTCGGCTCGGAGTGGCCGAGGGTGAGCGCGCTCCTGCCGCCGAGGTCCGCGCGGCCGTCCTCGACCTACGGCGCGGCAAGGGCATGGTGCTCGAGGCTGCCGACCACGACACGTGGAGCGTGGGCTCGTTCTTCACCAACCCGTTCGTCGATGGTGCCGTGCCCGATGGAGCGCCCGCCTGGCCGCAGGCCGACGGCCGCATCAAGACCAGTGCCGCGTGGCTCGTGGAGCACGCCGGCTTCCCGCGCGGATTCACCCTCGATGGCCGCGCCGCCCTGTCGTCCAAGCACACCCTGGCGATCACCAACCGCGCCGATGCGACAGCCGCCGACGTCGTGCGACTGGCGCGGACGATCCGCGACGGCGTGCGCGACCGCTACGGCATCACCCTCGAGACCGAACCCAGGCTCGTCGCCTGCTCCCTCGACTAGCGGGCTTCGCCGAGCAGTGCGGCGATGCGGCCGACGCCTTCCTCGATGTCGGCGTCGCTCGTGGCATACGACAAGCGCAGGTAGCCGGGCGTGCCGAACGCCTCGCCCGGCACGACAGCGACCTCGGCCTCGTCGAGGATGAGGCCGGCGAGCTCGGCGGAGTCCTGCGGACGCTGGCCGCGGATCTCCTTGCCGAGGACGCCCTTGACCGAGGGGTAGACGTAGAAGGCGCCCTCGGGCGTGGGGCACTCGACACCGGGGATCGCGGAGAGGAGTTCGACGATGCGCTTGCGCCGACGGTCGAACGCCACCTTCATCTCCTCCACGGCCGTGAGGTCTCCCGACACTGCCGCGAGGGCCGCGATCTGCGAGACGTTGGCGACGTTGGAGGTCGCATGTGACTGGAGGTTGCCGGCAGCCTTGATCACGTCTTCGGGCCCGATCATCCAGCCCACGCGCCAGCCGGTCATCGCATAGGTCTTCGCGACGCCGTTGATGATTACGCAGGTGTCGGCGATCTCCGGCACGAGCACCGGCATCGAGGCGAACTCCGCGTCGCCGTAGACGAGGTGCTCGTAGATCTCGTCGGTCACCACCCAGATGCCGTGCTTCGCGGCCCATCGGCCGATCTCGGCGACCTGCTCGGGCGTGTAGACCGCACCGGTCGGATTCGATGGCGAGACGAACACGAGAAGCTTCGTGCGATCGGTGCGAGCGGCCTCCAGGTCGGCAACCGTGGCGCGGTAGCCGGACTCCTCGGTGGTC
>CAINGG010000116.1 GCA_903848435.1 uncultured Actinomycetes bacterium
AGAGCGCGGGGCTGGCCGAACATCGTCTTCTCGGTGGGGGGCAACAGGCTCATGCGGACTCCGGCGGCGGTCTCCACCAAGCGGGGTTTTCGACGTACCAGCGGATGGTCTCCTCGATGCCCTGGTCGAAGGTGCGGGTCGGTGCGTAGCCGAGGGCGCGAATCCGGCTGTCGTCGAGGCTGTAGCGGCGATCGTGGCCGAGGCGATCGGGCACCTGCTCGACCGACGACTCCCAGTCGCGGCCCATATGGCGCAAGATGACCTCGGTCAGCTGGCGGTTGTTGAGCTCCTCTCCGCCGCCGATGTTGTACGACGCACCTGACTCGCCGCGCTCGACGACAATCTGGATGCCCCGGCAGTGGTCGTCGACGTGCAGCCAGTCGCGCACGTTGAGGCCGTCGCCGTAGAGCGGCACCTTCGCCCCATCGATCAGATTGGTGACGAAGAGTGGGATCACCTTCTCGGGGAACTGATGGGGCCCGTAGTTGTTGGAGCAGCGGGTCGTCGACACCGGAAGCCCGTAGGTGCGGTGGTACGCGCGGGCCAGCAGTTCGCCCGCGGCCTTCGAGGCGGCGTAGGGGGAGTTGGGCAGCAGAGGCGAGTCCTCGGTCCACGAGCCGACGTCGATCGAGCCGTAGACCTCGTCGGTGCCGATGTGCACCACGCGCGGGATCGAATGCCGCAAGCAGGCATCGAGCACCGTCTGGGTGCCGACCACATTGGTGAGGACGAAGTCCTGGGGCCCGTGGATGGAGCGATCGACGTGCGTCTCGGCGGCGAAGTTGACCACCACGTCGTGGCCGGGCATGACCTCATCGAGCAGGTCGCCGTCGCAGATGTCGCCCTGGACGAAGGAGTAGCGCGGATCGTCGGCGACCTCGGCCAGGTTGGCCAGGTTGCCCGCGTAGGTGAGCTTGTCGATCACGTGGACGCGCTCGGTATCGACACCGAGGGACCCGTCGAGTAGGCCGCGCACGTAGTGCGAGCCGATGAATCCGGCTCCGCCCGTGACGAGATAGCGCACGAGCGCATCCTAGGGAAGTTGGTGAACGGGCAGGTGGCTACGAGCGAATCCGCACGGGCCCTGTGAGGGTAGTCGAGGCTGTGGCTGACGAGTACGCGCGGATCGTGACGGAATAGGTTCCGGCAAAGGGCAGCATCCCGGTTGCACGGCCCGCTGACAGCTTCCACACGAATGGGGCGGACATGCCGGGGAATCGCCACTCGACCTGGCCGATAGCCCGCTTCAACGTTCCTCCCAGCGCCACCGTTCGGGTACCGACGCGATCACCTGAGAGGTCGATGGCACGCCCAGACAGGCTGAGCGAGACCGGCTCGGCGATGGGGTCGCGAAGCACGACGGAGAAGCCTGACGCCTGAGTGACGCGATGCCCATCTTCGCTCACCACGTTCCACGTGACCGCATAGCGACCGGCGGACAACCGTGACACGGTTGCGGTCGCGATGGACCCAACGACTCGCGCGGCTGAGGACATCGTCTTGCCTGCGGAATTCACGACACGCACCGCATCACTGCCTCCCGTCACAGACTCGTTGAAGTTCACGCGAGCGAGCGAAGGTGACGACGTCAAGACGGCACCCTGCGCCGGGCTAACGGCCACCGCCGAGGCGTGCGCCAAGGCCGGGGTAGGCGCCAAGGTGATGGCGGCCGCGATCGCGGCCGCCATCACCACCACGAGGCGAGGCACTAGTGACCGGTCGACGAAGCAGCGGCGATGGTGACTCGAGGCGCCGGGTGGTCGGCAGCAGGGTCAGGGTCGACCCACGCCACCTTGCCCTCCTCGCACGTCTGGACCGTGGGCAGTAGAACCACACCTTCGGCGGACGGCCACTTGACCGAGATGCCGAAGTCCTGGAATTCGTCATCTCGCAGTGGGGCTCCTGTGGCATTCCACACCACCAGTCGAGAGCCATCGGGCCTGGCCAGGACCTTCGATCGCCACCCGCCGATCATCTGCGGCTTGGCTGAGCCGAAGGATGCTGGCAAGGTAATCACGACCCGAAGAGTCGGTGACCCCTCGCAACCGTGCGGGATGCGCATCCAGAGGGCCCCGTATCCACCCGCCGTGGCCGTGCCTCCGTACAACTGAATGGTGGCGTGGGCTGACGCGGGTGACGCTGACGCGAGACCGAGAGATGCGGTAAGGGCAAGTCCACCGAGAACGGCGGCAAAACGACGTGCAGACATATCAAGCCTTTCGTGAAGACGCCCCAAGGGCATCGGAGAGATGGCGCGGAGTGCGCCCTGACCTAGACAGCGAGAGCAGTCGCTGCTGGCGGTCCTCTCCGTCTCACGTCGGGCAAGAAGAAGCGCGTCAGTAGGACGACGCGGCCGCGTCGGATGGAACTCGCCCGTCCCCGCGCGTGGATGACGGGCAACTCGCCGAGAGGGACGAGCAGCACATTCAGCAGGCCTCGAGCCTGCTCCGCAAGTGCGTCGGCATGCACGATCACGACTGCAAGTACTGCAGCAGCGAGAAGGTGCACCGCCACCATAGAGGGAGACGGGACAAGCGCGGAGAAGTCGCGCGGCGCAAGTGTCGCCGTGATGTGGTCTCCGTGCAAGAGGTGAGCAGTGGTCGTCGTGGGAGAACCCACAGACGGCAAGTCGAACCACGCAAGCCACGCGTGCAGCACCATCTCACCTGCGGCCAGGAGTACGGCGACGGCACGTAGATGCAGACCGGACCTACAGAACGGTAGGCAGGCGGCCGATACCAGCAGTGCTGTCACCACCAGCAGCGCCGGCGAGGGGAGATGTCCGTGGGTGCCATGGGCTGCACTGGAAACACCAGTGATGAGGAGACCCAGCACCAGGGCACGGGCACACTGGCGTGCCCCGAAGTGCGGACGCATGACCTCCCGATCAGTCACGCCGAAACTGTACATCTCGTTGCCCTCAGGCGAGCCCCATACGACCCGCGGCCTCGCGAAGGCCTTCGCGAGCGTCCGGGTGCGCGGCGTTGTCAATGATCGAGCGCGCCTGCTCAGCCTCGCTCAGTCCGAAGACGGGGGCCAGGCCCTGCTCGGTAACGACCGCGCTGTGCTGGAACGACGTGACCGGCTCCTCCAGTCGCGGAACGATGGTGGACTGCCCCGACTTGTGGTGCCAGGACGGTAGTGCCATGTAGCTGGCGCCGCCGCGCGCGTGCAGAGCCCCGACGATGAAGTCGACCGACCCGCCGAATCCGGAGTAGATACGCCCGTGCATGCGGCTGGCATTGGCCTGGTCCAGCAGGTCAACCTGCAAGGCAGCGTTGACGCTCGCCATGCGCGGCTGCTGGGCAATACGTCCGGGCGAGTTCGTCACCTCGGTGCGCAGCAGGCGTACCTGCCGGTTGAGGTTGACGAAGTCGTAGAGGTCCTGGGTGCCGAAGAGGAATGACGCCACAAGCGGTGCCTCATCGTCTAGCGCACCCGCCCGACGGAGGCCGAGCACGCCGTCAGAGATCATCTCGCTCCAGATGCGCAGTCCGCGACGGGCGGTCAACTTCGCCAGGACAGCATCAGGAATCCCGCCGATGCCTAGCTGCAGGCTGGAGCCGTCGCCGATTTGCTCCGCGATGAGCTCACCGATGCGCGACTCGACAGCGCCAGGGTGCTTGGCCCGGTGCGTAACCAAGGGTTCGTCCACTTCCACCAGGTAGTCGATCTCGTGATCGAAGACCTGGGCATCGCCGTAGGTGTAGGGCATCCGAGGATTGGACTGGACGATGACGGGCGCCCCCCGGTCGCGCGCTGCCTCGAGAGCAGCGGGGAGCACGTTGACCTCGATACCCATGCTGACCGTGTCGTGTCGCGGCACCGAGGTATGGAGCAGGACGGCATCGGGTCGCAGGTCCTTGCGATAGAGCGCCGGCACGAGGCTGAGTCGGGATGGCACGTAGACCAGCCGCGGCGAGTGCCGCATGCCCGGGCCCACGAAGCAGGTCTCGAGGGTGACGCCCTCGCGGTCGGGGATACCCGGCTGCGCATTGAGAATGTGCAGGGTGAACGTGTCCAGCGTGCGATCGACGACGTCCAGCACGGTGTGCGGGGTGGCGAAGTTGCCCGACGCCACGATGCGCGGATTGGGCGGCAGATCGCTGAGGACGACCGCCAACTGCTCCAGGCTGATCCGCTTCACCGGACCAGTGTCTACCTAGAGTGCGAGGTCCTCGTGCAGCACTCCCTCTTGCAGTGACATGCGCAAGGGCGCCAGGCGCAAGATTCCCGGCGGGGAGGCGAGCAGATCGGGCACCTCGGTCATCAAACGTGCAAAGCCGTCTGCCGCACGGTGCTGCTCCTGGGCATCCTCGTCGCGAAAGACCTCGTAGAGCCAGACGACGTTGTCGTCATCGGGATCGACATGCACGATGAACATCTCGGTGCCCGGCTCATCGGTGAGGCCGTCGGAGTAGCGGTGCATCGCGTCGAGCAAGGCAGCGCGGCGACCCGGTGAGGCGGTAAGGCGCACGAGCAGGCCCACGCGACCGGGGAGCAACGCCTGCACCAACTCGGCCATGGCGTCAGCCTAAGCCGCAGGGAGGAGTCCAACCTGGCGTAGCCACGCCGCGGTTCGATCGCGTCCCGCCTCGAGATCTACTCGCGGCTCCCAACCGAGCCCGCGCAGCGCCGCATTGGAGTACGCCGCACGGCGACGCAGGTAGCGGATCGACGGGCGAACGCGGTCGAGCCGACGCCGTAGAGATTGGGGGAGCACCCCGGCGGCGCCCCCGACGCGGGGCTCTGCGCGCCAGCCCGGCAGCGTCGGCGCCAAG
>CAINGG010000117.1 GCA_903848435.1 uncultured Actinomycetes bacterium
TCACCAGCACGACCAACGTCCACGCCGCCGGGGTCGAGCCATGACTATTGCGCCTGCTGTCCATGCGTGACCTCCGTGCCGGGCAACCCCCTCGGTTGCCTGCCCATTCAACCAGCAGGCGGGCGCGGATCGGTGGGGTCCTCGCCGCGGTCGAGCGCATCCCAGGCGGCGACACCGCCGACCGGCCCCGACGCCTGGTCCGGACGGCGCTCGTAGCGACGCGACAGGCCGGGCCACGCCGGACCACGCACGACCGCAAGGGCCCCGCCGATGACGACGGCGAGCCCACCGGCCATCGCAGCGATCCACCAGGGATAGCGAGACAGCGACTGGGCACCGCTTTGGCCCTGCGCGGCGAGGGCGGAGTCGACGAGCGTCGCGCCGGTCAGGGCGAAGGCCAGCGCGCTCGCGCCAGCCCCACCCCCCGCGAGCACGACGACGGTGCCGACCACGCGCCGGCCCCACGTGCGCGTCGCGAGCAGCCCGGCTGCTCCCGCCAGGGCCAGCCAGCCGAGCGCAGCGCCGAGGGGCACGAGTTGGCCTCCGGTCAACGCGACGTCGCGCGTGGGCGCGGCGCCCTCCTGGCCGGCGAAGACCGGCACGGTCGCATTGACCCAGGTCGCGGAGTAGGACGCGATGACCACAATGGCGCCGACAGCGATGGCTGCCAGCGTCGCGACGTACTCACGCATGGGGCTCCTCCCCGCCGAGCAATGCCAGCGAACCGGCAATGGCGACCGCGCGCAGCACCGCGGCCGCCTTGGCTGCGCACTCGGCATCCTCGGCGCGCGGCTCAGAGTCGGCGACGATGCCGGCCCCCGCCTGCACGTGAGCCATGCCGTCCTTGATGACCGCCGTGCGGATCGCGATCGCCATGTCGAGATCGCCCGCGAAGTCGACGTAGCCGACGACCCCGCCGTAGAGGCCCCGGCGCGCCGGCTCGAGGTCATCGATGATCTCCATGGCGCGCGGCTTCGGCGCCCCGGAGAGGGTGCCCGCGGGGAAGCAGGCAACCAGGGCGTCGTAGGCGGTGCGCTCGGGAGATAGGTCGCCGACCACCGTCGACACCAGGTGGCTCACGTGCGAGTAGCGCTCCACTTGCATGAACTCCACGACTTCGACCGAGCCCGGAGCGCACACCCTGCCGAGATCGTTGCGGCCGAGGTCCACGAGCATCAGGTGCTCGGCGCGCTCCTTCTCGTCGGCGAGGAGGCCCTCGACGAGGTCGGCGTCCTCTTCCGGAGTCGAGCCGCGTGGCCGCGTGCCGGCGATGGGGTGCACCCGGCACCGGCGGTCGTGGACCGTCACCAGCGCCTCCGGCGAGGAGCCGACGATATCGAAAGCAACGCCACCGTCCGGGGCACCTGGCATGCGCAGCAGGTACATATAGGGACTGGGATTGGTCACTCTCAGCACGCGGTACACGTCGAGCGCCGAAGCGGCGCAGGGAGCATCGAACCTCTGGGACAGCACCACCTGGAAGGCATCTCCGGAGCGAATGAGCTCCTTGACGTCATCCACGGCCGCGAGGTAGTCGGCACTCGATGTGCGCGAGTGCACCACGCCCCCGGCCTCGGGGTCATACGTCGACACCGTGGACGGCGCCGGAGCCTGCAGATCACGCGTCATCGCATCGATGCGCTGAATCGCGTCATGCCATGCCTCGTCCACGCGGTCGTCCGTCGCGTCGTAGTTGATGGCATTCGCGATCAGCAGGACGGTGCCGTCGGCGTGGTCCAGCACCGCCAGGTCAGTGGCGAGCA
>CAINGG010000118.1 GCA_903848435.1 uncultured Actinomycetes bacterium
CTTGGCGCCGAAGACCTGGGCCGAACCTGTCTTGGACGCAATGGGGATCTGGTCGAGCGGGAATCCCTCAAACGGGATCCGACCGGTGCCGTCAACGGTAACGCCGGCCAACGCCGCCCGGAGGAACTCGAAGGTGCCGGGAGGCGCCTCGACGGTGTTACGGACGACGGGAGCGAATTCCTCGACAACCTCGCCCCGGCTGCTCAGGATTGCTTTGGCCACTCGCGGCTGGTAGACGGTGCCGCCGTTGGCGATCGTGGCGTAGGCCATGGCCACCTGGAGCGGGGTTATGGACGTGTCGCCCTGGCCGATTGAGGCGTTGATCGCGTCACCGTTGCGCCAGCGGAAGCCGTCAAGGCAGTTCTCCTTGGCCAGGGCGGTGTAGTAGTCAGCGAGCCGGGCGTTCTCCTTGCGCACCTCGCTGAAGCCCTCTTTGGCGTCCGCGCACCACCCGTCGCGACGCTGCTCCCAGACCATCAACTTCTCGTCCCGCCCCGAGACCAGTCCCGCCGCCTCATTGGGTAGGTCGATCCCCGTGCGCGAACCGAGCGTGAACTCCTCCGCCGCCGCTGCCAGCGGATCCGGTGCGCCATTAGGTGCGTAGAGGCCGCCGGACTTCAGCCACATCTCGTCAGCGATGCGATAGAAGACGGTGTTGCAGGACACCTCCAGCGCCCGGGTGAGCGTGATCGGCCCGAAGCCGGAGGACTCGAAGTTGCGGAAGCGCTGCGAACCGACCTTGTAATCACCCGGGCAGTCATAGGTGCCGTAGAGGTCATACCCCTCCCGAGCCGCAGCGACGGTGGTCACGACCTTGTAGGTGGATCCCGGAGGATAGGTGCCTTGGACGACGTTCGACGACAGCGCCTTGGTCTGCAGCAACTTCTCGTAGTCGACGGTGGAGATGCCCCCGACCCACAACTGCGGGTCGTAGGTGGGGTAACTCGCCATGGCGAGGATCTCGCCATTGGTGACGTCGACCACGACAGCAGCGCCGGAGTCGGCGATCTCGCCAGCCTCCCGTGAGCTGCGCACGGCCTCGGCCAGGGCACCCTCGACGACCTCCTGCAGGTGCGCGTCGATGCTGGTCACGACGTAATTGCCGGCGACCGCCTGCGACTCCTCCAATGTGCCCGTCACGCGACCAGCCTGGTCGACGGCAAGCGTCGTCACGCCGGGTATCCCGCGGAGCTCAGAGTCGTACTGAGCCTCGAGGCCATTGCGGCCGACGAGGTCGCGCGAGCGCAGGCGGGCCGGGTCGGTGGAGTCGCCCTGACCGTCGAGCTGCTCCTGAGTGACGGGGCCGACGTAGCCGAGGACGTGCGCGAGGTTAGCCTCGAAAGGTGCGGGGTACTCGCGCACTGCCTCGACCTGGGCGGTGATGCCAGGGAACTCGGCGCGGCGTTCCATGATCGTCAGGGCTGTGACGGTGTCGACGTCCTTGGCGACGGGCACGGGCTGGTAGGGCGAGCCGTCCCAGCAGACCGGCAGGGGCGGTGCGCCCTCGGACCCGCACGGCATCAGCCGCTGCTCGATGGACTGCGCTGTCACGCCCAGGGTCTCGGCGAGCCGGGCGATCACCGCCGCGCCATCGTCCTCCTCGCGCATGAGCTCGGCACGGTCGACTGACACGACGAGCGAGGTGCGATTGGCCACGAGCGGACGACCGCGCTGATCGAGGATGAGGCCGCGCACGGCGGGGGCAATAACCTCGCGCGTGGAGTTACTGGCCGCCTGCGCGCGGTATTCCTCTCCCGCGACGAGTTGCAGGTAGAACAAGCGCGCGAAGAGCGTGCCGACGAGCGAGACGATGAGGACGCCGAGGACGATGAGCCGCACATTCGACTTCTCGCTCATGACCTCACCTCCCCAACTCTGCTCGCCCTACACGGTACGACGGCGCGCCCCGGGGAGTCGTCCTGACGAGGCGCGCGCCCCTCGGAAGAGTCCCCCTGCCCCTAGCGCGGGAACGCCTCCGGCACGAATGCGCGTGACAGTCGATTGACGAGGGGAATGATGGGCAGCGCGAGAATCGCCGCATAGAGCGCGCCGGTGAGCACCATCACCGGCACGTCAGACCACACGATGCGCGGATTGCCCAGCAAGCCCCCGAGAGCGGCGGACGCGAGGATCGCGATCGCCGCTGCGCCCGCGGTCAAAACAGTCGTGAACACCAAGGGCCGGCTATCGGAGTCGAAGACGCGTCCCAGCGCATAGCCGACGAGGGTCAAGATCAGCGCCGAGATCCCGAGCGTGCCCGTGGCTGGTGGTGCCAGGTCAAGCAGGAGCCCAGCGGCGAACCCACTGGCACATCCGGTGACAGGACCAAAGGCGAAGGCCAGGGCGGCGACCGTGACCAGCACCAGGCTCGGAGTCGCGCCCGGGAAGTCCAAGGGTGCGAGCACGGTCGCCTCGAGAACTACGGACAAGATGATGAGAAGGCTGCACAGCACAACGCGTCGCACGGTCATCAGGGCGCACCCCCTGTCGACGCCGGATCGGCGGGAAGTGGGGTACGCGGCTCACGCTCGGGAACGCGCAGCACGACGCCAACGATGTCGAGCATCGAGATGTCGGCGAAGGGCTCGACGATCGCGGAGCGCGTGAGCTGACCTTCGGTGCCGCGCATTTCCTTGACGGTGCCGATCGGGATACCCGGGGCATAGGGCCGATCACCCTCGGATCCGAAGGTCACGATCGTCTCGCCGAGGTCGACGACGGCTAGGGGATCGAGCAACTGCATCTGGAGCACGTCCTGGCGCCCGGTCCCGGAGACGATGCCGATCTGGGATGTGCCGGCCAGCCGGCCGCCGACAGTCGATGTGGCGTCGACGATGAGCAGGACGGTGGCGGTCGTCGGCGACACCGAGACAACTCGCCCCACCAGCCCCTTGCCGCTGATCACGGACATATCGACCTCGACGCCATCTCGGGAGCCGGCGTCAATGGTCACGGTCCAGGCGAACCCCTGCGCGGGCCCCACCGCGATCACCTGGGCAGGCACGGTGACGTAGTCATTGGCATCGACCAGGCCGAGCAGTGCATCCAGATCGGCCACCCGCGCACGGTCATTGGCCACGGTGTCGAGCTGAGCGCGCAGCGCGTCGTTCTCGACGGTGAGTTCGGAGATCACTCGGTCCTTGTCACCGACGCTCGCGACCGATTGCACGTATGTGCGAACCGGCACGACAACGGTGGCCGCCGCGCGTTCGAGCGGACCGATCACTGCTGCTCCCACTGAGCGCAGCGGCCCGAGGGGTCCAGATGACCCGCCGCGCAGGTCGAGCAGGATCATGGTGACGGAAACGAGAACGAGCACCGCAAGGACGATCCGCGGGCGTCGGCTGTCTCTCATGATGGTGACGGGCGGGGCGGCCCCGACCGCCTAGTGCCGGGGCTCGGAGATCAGGACCTGCTGGAGAGCCTCGAACTCCTCCACGCACTTGCCGGAGCCGAGTGCGACGCAGTCCAGCGGGGATTCGGCCACGATGATGGGCATGCCGGTCTCGTGACGGAGGCGCTCGTCGAGTCCGCGCAGCAGGGCGCCCCCTCCCGTGAGGACGATGCCTCGGTCCATGATGTCGCCGGAAAGCTCCGGTGGGGTGCGGTCGAGGGTCGTCTTGACCACGTCGACGATGGCGTTGACGGGCTCGTCGATGGCCCGGCGCATCTCCTCGGCGGTGACAACCACCGTGCGGGGCAGGCCGCTGACCAAGTCGCGGCCACGGATCTCGGCATGGGGCTCATCGGGCATCGGGAACGCCGATCCGATGGCCACCTTGATCTCTTCGGCGGTGCGCTCGCCGAGCAGCAGCGAGTACTCCTTCTTGACGTATTGGATGATCGCGTTGTCGAGTTCGTCACCGCCAACGCGAATGGAGATGGACGTCACAATGCCGCCGAGTGAGATGACCGCAACCTCGGTTGTCCCACCGCCGATGTCAACGACCATGTTGCCGGTCGGCTCGTGCACAGGCAGATTGGCACCGATGGCGGCTGCCATGGGTTCCTCGATGATGTAGACCTTGCGGGCTCCGGCGGCGTAGCCGGCGTCCTTCACCGCGCGCTGCTCGACGCCGGTGATGCCCGAGGGCACGCAGATGACCAAGCGGGGCTTGGCCAGGTGGCGGCGCCGGTGGACCTTCTGAATGAAGTAGCGCAGCATGCGCTCGGTGGTGTCGAAGTCGGCGATGACGCCGTCCTTGAGGGGCCTGATGGCCACGATGTTGCCCGGGGTGCGGCCAATCATCTTCTTGGCGTCGGCACCCACGGCCAAGATGCCACCGGTGTTTTGGTTGATCGCCACCACGGACGGCTCATTGAGCACGATTCCACGACCACGCACATAGACGAGGGTGTTGGCCGTGCCCAGATCGACGGCCATGTCACGGCCGACGAAGGACATCGTGTTGGACAACGCGCAGACCTTCCCTCAGGGCGAACCGTTGGGCCCGCTGTGACACGTGGCGTCCATGGTACGGGCAGGCCGCCAATCCCCCGAATCTACGAGGGGATCAGGCCTCGCTGATGCGCTCGGCCCGGGCGAGCTCCAGGGAGCGCAGAGCGGCCTCCAGGCGAGCCGCTGTCCCCGGATCAGTGGACAGTCCGTAGGCGGCCGTCACCGTCGCTCCCAGGTCAGCGCGGTAGTCGTGGCCCCTGCTCTCGAACTGGCCGGGCTTGACGTTGGTGGCGAAGAGCGTGTCGACGAGCACCTGCGCCCAGGTGATGCCCGGTGCCCACACCATCTCTTCTGGCACATTGCGGCCCCTCGGTCGCTGCGCGAGCCAGGGTGGACGCCGATAGGCGATCGTGGGCTCGAAGCGCACCACGGGATCGCCATCGTGCTCCAAGAACCACACCCGCGGCCGGGGGTCCGGGAGGGGATCAGGGATCTGCTCGGGGCGGTCGATGGTGATCGACTCGGAGGCGACCGCAGCGTGGAAGGCCACCGACTGAGGGCCGCCCGGAGTGCCCACCCAGAGCGCACCAGCGGCACCGATGCGGTCGAGATCGGACGTACCGGCGGGAATGGCCGCCTGTTGCACGCGAGCACCGAGGCTCTCGCCGTAGAGCAGCACGCGCGGACGATGGTCGCGGCCGGCAAGGTCCGCGGTGATGCCGTCAATCAGCAGACGCTGCGTCTGCGACGCGATCGGCACGCGATCGAGCGACAGGAACGACGGAAGCAATCCGTATCCGACGGCAACGGCCGCAATGTCGCCACCCGTCATGATCTCCAGCACGTCGACCGGCGTCGAGTTGGCGTAGCCACTTCCAGCCGGAGCTCCAATGAGGAGATGCGCGCGGTCATAAGCGCCGGTACGCCGCAATTCAGCGAGGGCCAGAGCCACGCGCTCCTCGGGAGTGGGGGCGGTGTCGTAGCCCACGAAGACGCGTACGGCAGACATGGACGGCGGCCGCCCGGTGACCTCCTCGATCACCGACGCGGGGACCGAGGAACTCAGGAAGCGCGCACCCTCCCGGCCCACGGTCGCGTAGTCGACGAGCGAGCCCGGCCCCCCCGACAGGGTGTCGAGCGC
>CAINGG010000119.1 GCA_903848435.1 uncultured Actinomycetes bacterium
CCTCGCCAACCCGCAGTCGAAGCATCCGGTCGACGTACTCCTGCGGGGTGCCGAGCCCGTAGATGGCCGAGACGGTGGCGACGACCACGACGTCTCGCCTGGTGAGCAGCGCATTGGTCGCCGAATGCCGCAGCCGCTCGACCTCCTCATTGATGGAGGAGTCCTTCTCGATGTAGGTATCGGTCTGCGGGACGTAGGCCTCGGGCTGGTAGTAGTCGTAATACGAGACGAAGTACTCGACGGCGTTATTGGGCAGGAGCTCGCGGAACTCATTCGCGAGCTGGGCGGCCAGGGTCTTGTTGGGGGCCATCACGAGGGTCGGACGCTGCAAACGCTCAATCAGCCAGGCGGCCGTGGCGCTCTTGCCGGTGCCGGTGGCCCCCAGCAGGACGATGTCTCGCTCCCCCTCCGACACCCGGGACTGCAGGTCCTCGATCGCCGCGGGCTGGTCGCCTGACGGGCTGAAGTCGGAGATGACCTCGAAGGGCGCGACGCGGCGCACGAGATCGGTGACGGGACGCACCGTGACAGCCTAGGCGCCCGGTGCGTTCAGGCCATTCCAGAGCGCGTCCACCTGCGCCCGGAGCCCAGACTCGCTCCCCGAGTTGTCGAGAACGTGAGTGGCGATCGCCAGTCGTGCCTCGCGGGAGGCCTGGGCTCGCACCCGGGCCTGCGCATCGTCGGCCGAGAGCCCGCGCGCCACCAGCCTGGACACCCGCAGGTCCTCAGGCGCATCCACGACGACGATGGCATCCCAGCCCTGGAGAGCCGCGGGGCCCTGCTCGGCAAGGAGGGGCATGTCGTACACGACCACGGCGTCAGCGGGCACGGCGTCGAGCCTCTGGGCGCTCAAGGTGGCGATCCTCGGATGGGTGATCGCGTTGAGTCGCGCCAGGGCCTGCGGATCCGCGAAGACGATCTGGGCCAAGGCGCCCCGATCGAGTCGTCCGTCGGGTCGCAGGACTCGGGCGCCGAAGGACTTGACGATCTCCTCGAGCGCAGGCTGCCCCGGCTCGACGATCTCGCGCGCGATGGCATCGGCATCCACGATGACGGCGCCGCGTTCGGCGAGGAAGCCAGCCACCGTGCTCTTGCCCGAGCCGATGCCGCCCGTGAGCGCCACCCTCACGGAAGCGCCCCATAGTCGACCTGGGCCAGTGTGAGGTCGGTGACGCACACGCCGACACCGTCCGGGGGCGTCATCACCACGGTATCGCCGGAACCCTTGAGCACGAACGTGATCTCGCCCAGGCCCTCGGTCAGCGGGATCTCGGTGGGCGGACCCTGAAGCGTCGCCGTGGCGACACCGTCGGCGGATGCGAGGTACTCCATGCGCGCCACCCAGATCCACTCGAAGACGGTCGTGTCCATCTCGATATTGGTGGGTCCATCCTTGACCGCCCAGCCGCACTCCCCCGAAAGGCCCGGGACCGAGGTCGAACTCGTCGCCAGGACCGGCTCGACCAAGGTGCCATCGTCCTTCAGCGCCAGGACCGTCGTGCCTGACTCGTTCCAGCGCACCGGCAGTCGCAGTCCGCTCAGCACATACGAGGCGTTTGCGCGCTCCAGGAACAGCGGCGCCATCACCTCCGGTGGCACCTTTCGGTCGAGCACCGGGGTGTCGAGGTTGGCCTCGAAGGACTCCTTGGCCTGGGCGACGTAGCGCTTGGCTGCGCTGTCGTGCCAGGACGAGCCGACGGCGATGCTCGGCATCAGCAGAAGGTTGACCAGCACGACCATGGCGCCCGCGCCTACGAGCAGCGGCGTGCGGGAGGGCAGCCAGCCGAGTGATCTAGGTGATGGCAAAGAGGAGCCGTCCGGGCGCACGAACGCGAACGGAAGCACGAGCGCGCCCACGATGAAGAGATCCTCGACGTAGCGAGGGTCGTAGGCGAGGACGAGGCCGAAGTCGTTGATCCGGCCGAAGGCGAAGAGAACGACGGTGAGCAGCGCGTAGGCGCCGATGAGGAACCATGCATTCCACGCATGGCGCCAGCGCAGCATCGACACAACCACGAGGAAGGCGACCACCTGCCACACCAGCAGGACCGCCCACCATGCCGCGGCGGTGCCGGGTGACAGGCCTGGAGTGAAGCCGGCCCACGGACCGCCGAGATATGCCGGTAGCCACACTTCGCCCAGGCTGATGCGGATGGAATCGATGAACTGCTGGAGAGTCGGGTCTGATCGCAGCACCTGCTCGGGCTGCGATGCGAAGTACACCGCCATGAACGGCAGGGTGATCAGGGCGGCGCCGACCGGAAGCACCCAACGCCGAACCTGGGTCGGCAGTCCCCAGCGACCAACCCCGGGCCAGTAGCGCCATGCGAGCCACAGGACCACCGGAAGGGCCAGGACGGTCTTCTGCCAGAACAGCAGCCCGACGGCGTAGACCGCGATCCCGCTGACGGCGAAGGCCAAGCGTGGCCGCTGCGCGTCGCGAATCGCGAAGTAGAGCATCCACGCCAGGGAGGCGCCCCAAGGGAGGACCTGTAGCGCTGATGCGTACCACGACGACACCGTGGTGAGCAGCGGTGACAGCGCAATGACCGACACCACGATCGAGGTCCAGGGACGGTTGCCGAAGGCAGCCTTCATGCAGAAGACAACGCCCGTCAGCAGGACCACCCACAGTGCCGAGCAGACGATCACGGCCAGCGGCCACGACATGGGCAGGACAGCTTGGCTGAGCCACACGACGGCGAAGCCCAGTGGCATCAGGTGACCGTTGTAGACCTGGCTGACGTACTCCGCGAACGGTCGACTGGCATCAGCGAGATAGAAGAAATCGTCCATGTGGAAGAAGCCGTCCCACATGGCCCACAGATGGAGCAGCACCCCACCCGCGGCGATCCCCCACGGCAAGCCCCGCGGCCACGTCACCGCTCGCCCGGCTTCCTCGCTCACCGAACCTGCCCGCGCGATCCGGGGCCGCCGCCTAGTCCTCGGCGACGAGCTTGTCGCGCAACGCCTGAAGCGACTCGTCCGAGGCCAGTGCCCCCTCCTCGGGTGCGGAGGTCTCGGAGGAGTACTCCGTCGCCGTCCCCTCGGCAACCGCGACCTCGGCGTCTGCCGTGCGCATATCGGCCGCCTGCTTGCGGTGGGCTTCCCAGCGCGCGTGCGCCTCGGCGTACTCGCGTTCCCACTCGGCCCGCTGGCCTTCGAACCCGACCTTCCACTCGCCCGTCTCCGGGTCAAAGCCCTCGGGACCGACATAGTTGCCGGCATCGTCGAATGCAGGTGCCATGCCGTAGAGGTAGGGGTCGAACTCGATAGCGACCTCGCCGTCGCCGGACTCGTTGGCCTGCTTGAGGCTCAGCGAGATGCGACGACGCTCCAAGTCGATGTCGATGACCTTGACGAAAATCTCGTCGCCGACCTGAACGATCTGCTCCGGGATCTCCACATGGCGTTCGGCAAGCTCCGAGATGTGCACCAGGCCCTCGATGCCCTCCTCGACGCGCACGAACGCGCCGAAGGGAACGAGCTTGGTGACACGGCCCGGGGTGACCTGACCGATCTGGTGCGTGCGGGCGAAGTGCTGCCAGGGATCCTCCTGGGTCGCCTTCAGTGACAGCGAGACGCGCTCGCGATCCATGTCGACGTCGAGAACCTCGACGGTGACCTCCTGGCCGACCTCGACGACCTCGGAGGGGTGGTCGA
>CAINGG010000120.1 GCA_903848435.1 uncultured Actinomycetes bacterium
ATCCGAAGCTGGCACCCACAGGTCCGAAACTGCCGCCCGCACCGCCACCGCCGGCGTTGACGCAGCCGTACGGACCGTTCCAGTTGCCGGCGCCGCCGCCGCCGTAACCGCCACCACCACCGCCACCACCGCTGGAGGCACCGCCTGCGCCATAGATGCCGCCGCCGCCCTTGCCGGCAGGGCCGGCGCTACTCGCGGTCGGGTTCCCAGCGCCGCTGGTCGCGCCCGCGCTCCCATTGCCGCCCCCACCGCCGACGGCGCACGGCGATCCATTGCCCGCGACACCGCCACCGCCGCCGCCGTAGCCGGCCGCGGCGCTCGCGGACCCGCCGTCATAGGCCCCGCCACCGCCACCGCCACCAGCGACCACGGTGTCGTCACCTCCCACCAGCACAGCGCTCGACCCGCCACCGCCGCCGCCGTAGCCGCCGCCGAAGCCTTCGCCGTAGTACGGCCCGCCGTTGCCGCCGGAGCCGTAGCCAGTGCCGCCCGCGTTGCCTGTACCGCCGAGTCCTGCGCCGCCTCCGGCTCCGACGTACACCGTGAGCACCTCGCCGGGCGTCACGCTGATCGATGCCGTAACTCGCGCCCCGCTTCCGCCGTTGCCAAGGCCGGCGTTCTTGCCTCCACCTCCACCGTCAGCGATCACGGTGATGGATACGACGCGAGCCGGCACGGTGACCTGGACGGCTCCACCTCCCGAGGGCGTGCAGATGTACGTCGATCCCGCGGCCACCGACCCGGTGCAGCTGGGCACGGCGGCGGCAGGCGTCACCGAGAGAGCGGGTAGGCCGGCAGCCACCACGGCCACGGTGAGGGCCGCGGCGAAGCGACGGTGGGGACGCACTGCCGACCTCCATGACGAAGCACCGCACCCGGCGGATGCGCTCCACGTCAGTGTTCGGTCAGCCGTGGGCTCCTCGCGACGGCTGGCTGAGGATGCCCCCAGCCCCACAGTCGACTTGATGGCCGGACCTGGGGAAACACCCAGGTCCGTGCCGTCGCCGCACCGACATTGAGGCATCCTCGGGGCATGGCGAGCACTCGGGTCCTCGTTGTCGACGACCACCCCTTCGCGCTCTCGACGTTGACCGCCGCTCTCGCCGGGAAGGGCCTCGACGTCCGCGGTGCAGCCACGGCCAAGGAAGCGCGTGCACTCGCCATCGACATCCGTCCGAGCGTCGCCCTCCTCGACCTCGAGCTCGGACCCGGACCCAACGGCATCGACCTCGCCTACGCATTGCGCAAGGAGTTCCCGTCACTCGGAGTCTGCATCCTGACGAGCTTTCGTGATCCGCGTCTTGTCGGAGTGGGCATGCCCGCGCTGCCCCTGGGTGCGATGTACCTCTGCAAGGCCGACGTGTCCGATATCGACATCGTCATCAAAGCCATCGAGTTGCTCGAACACGGACCCCTGACCCGCCGGGCACCCATGCACATGGCCTCGGGCCCAACTATCGCCCTGACCGACACCCAGGTGGAGGTCCTGCTGCTCGTCGGCGAGGGAATCACCACGGCGGAGATCGCGGAGCGCCGAGGTGTGAGCACCAGCGCCATCGAGCAGACCATCGCGCGCATCTGTGAACGCCTCGACATCCCCAAGAACGATGCGCGCAATCAGCGGGTCCAACTCGTGCAGGCACTGCACCGCCTGCGTGGACAGGTCAACGCGACGTGACCACGCGGCCATGGGTGAGCACCTGGCTCTCACCCCTCGCCCTGTCCAATACCTCGATACTCCTAGCCAGCCTCATCGGCGGCTTCGGCACTCTCGTCCTGGTGCCGGGCACGTCCGGGCTCGGTGTCTTCACCTGGCAGTGGCTGGCCGTCACGGTCGCGTCGCAGGTGGCCTTTGCGGCCGTTCTCATCCTTGCCAGGGTGCTGTCCTCGACGCGCGGACCCTGGCTCGTGTTACTGGCGCTCACCATCGGCGGTGCGATCCGTGGAC
>CAINGG010000121.1 GCA_903848435.1 uncultured Actinomycetes bacterium
CGATTCGGGGAGCACCGCGCCCTGTAAGGCAGAGGCGGACGGCGAGCGTTGCGTGGGCAACTCCGCTGACATCCCCTACATCGAGGACACACTCCAGGAGTACCTCGATGCCCGGGACCCCGCACGTGTCGCAGTGCTGTCCCTAACCTGGAGCATTGGCACCATTCCCGCCGATTCCTTTGTCGATGAGGTCTTCGGCGTCTATGACGAGGTCGTCGCTAGCGGCGAGGCCAAGTGGATGGCCAATGGCGACATCGGTCAAGTGGTGATTGACCATGCGGCATCTGGACTGGTGTCCACCGAGACCTCCATCACCAAGGTGAAAGAGACCTCATCCGGTCAGACCAAGGTGAAGGGGGAGATCTCCGTCGAATCCGGGTCTGTCGGGGTGGTGAAGAACGGCGAGATTGAGATCAAGGTCAAGAAGGGCAGCGGCTCGTGGAAGACCAAGGCGTCGGGCAAGGCCGACAAGGACGGCACCTTCAGCATCAAGATTGATGCCACTTACGCCGAGGGCACCAAGTTCAAGGCGTACTTCAAGGGCACCGATGAGTCAGAGTCGAGTCACTCACCGTCCTACACGCTGTAGGCGGTTGCTACCCACCCGGCCGAGGCGCGACCTCGGCGAGATCGACGCCGTCATTGCGTATCGCGGTAGAAGATGCCCGCACCTCCACGTCGCGAGGCACGGGCAGCGTCACGACCCAGGGGTACGCCGTGCCCTCGACAATGGAGTAGACCTGCACGCGCCCGGTGAGCAGCGTGTTGGGGCTCATCTCGCCCGGCGAGACCAGCCAACTCAGGCGCACGTCGCTTGTTGGGCCGGGCATGGCAACGTCCTCGGCTCCTAGGCCGCGCAAGGCTGTCCCATCCAATGGTGTCAGGACGAGTCGATCGGCCGCGCTGGTGACCTCCGTCGACATCACCAGAGTGCGGTCGCGGAAGAAGACATCAATGATCGCCGACCGTGTCGCGATCTGGGGGGGCATGCCGCCTGGCTTGCAGATGCGAGCGAGGACCTCGCTCAATCTCTCGACGACCGCATCGGTCATCGGAACAATCTCGAGTTCGTCGGTGATGAGGAGTTCGCGTGCGGTCCCGCCCGAGGCCGAGCAATTTGCCGGCGCCACGGTGACGTCGACCCGGGCACTTTGACGGTCTGGCACCACCGATGGCATGACAGCGGAGACAAGGACACTCTGGCTGGGCTCGACCGGATTCACCCGCACCGACCGCGTGGCATCGCCCGCGACCGTCAAGCGCACCCATGCCGCCGCAGCACGCGCCCCATCGGGGGTACCCAGACCACCCGGCCACCCCGCATCGCCGTCATCGACCTTGATGCTTGCCGGACCGATCACCTCCAGTGCCGTGATCTGCAGGACGTCCGAAGGGGTCTCGCGCTGGGACCACCACCGGTAGCCGGCCACCGCCGCGGTCGCCAAGATGGCCAGCGCGGCGAGCGAGCAGACGGCAATGACGACACCGCCACGGAGCCGTCGATCGCGGCCCTCGGGACTGCCCTGCTCCAGCACCTCCACGCACCGACGTTAAGCCGTTGCGCCGCCAGCCGCATGCGGGAACAGGATCGGCTAGGTGAGGCGGCTCAGCAGGTCACCCGCCTGACGGCTGTCGCTCAGCACGTCACGGTCGTGCGACACCATCAGTGAGACCACGTCCGCAGCTGATTGACTTGCCTGCCAGCCGAGTGTTTCGTGAATGTGCGTTGGATCTGCACGCACGGCGTACGACGAACCGCTCCGCGCCAGAGCCGGATCGATGCGGATCAAGTCCCAACGATCTTGCAGGCCCGCACTCGCGAGCGCGGCCTCGACGACATCTCGCAGGCGCACGCTGACACCCGTGGCCACGACGAAGTCACCGGCTGCAGGAGCGCGGGCGATCATTCCGACCGCCCGCGCATAGTCGGGGGCATGACCCCAATCCCTGACGACGTCGAGGTCACCGAGGACGAGCTCATCCATGAGGCCTAGCGACAGGGCAGCGGTTCCGACGGAGATGCGCCGGAAGACATAGGGCAGCGGCCGGCGCACGCTCTCGTGGTTGAACAAGATCGCATTCGCGACATTCATCCCTCGCTTCTCGCGGGCTTCGACTCCGAGCCCGTGCGCCATGGCCTTCGACTCGGCGTAGGGGGAGTTGGGCCGAAGGGGCGTTGCCTCCGTGATGACCGCATCGGCCTGCCCGAACATCTCCGAACTGGATGCGTGAACCAGGCGAATCGACGGGTCAACCTGGGCCACCGCCTCGAGCACGCGGGCATAGCTTGCGACGTTGGCTGCCATCGTCGCTGCCGGGTCGTTCCACGACCCGGCCACTGAACTACGCCCGGCCAGGAAGACGATCACGCGCGGGCCATGGGCCTCGAGGAGGCCGTGCACATCCACGTCGTCACGGGAAAGGTCGACCGACACGCTGCTGGCAATCCACGGGCAGTCGGGCGCGTGATGGAGATGGGTCCCATGGACCACGTAGCCCTGTGCATCGAGCTCTCGCGCGACCCATGGACCGTCCTGTCCGCTGACGCCAAAGACCAGCGCGGCCGGGGCGGTCACAGGGCACGATCCACGGGCACGCACGCAGCGTATGGGCCCGCTTCGGCGAGCGACGCCAAAACGAAGGGCCCCGACGACGCCGGGGCCCTTCGCAGAACATCAGAG
>CAINGG010000122.1 GCA_903848435.1 uncultured Actinomycetes bacterium
ACCTCGTCGGGTCCGCGCAGAAGCGCCTCGAGCACGAGCCGCTTCTGCTCCCCACCCGACAAGGTGCCCACAGGCCGCCACTTCACCTGGTCGTACGCCGCCCCGAGAGCCACGGTGCAGCAGACATCCCAGGCCACCTCGGCGTCGTAGCCGCCGGCGTCGGCGTAGTCGGCCAGCGCCTGCGCGTAGCGCATCTGCAGGTCAGCATCCTCGCTCTCCATGAGCGCGGCCTCGCAGTCGTCTACCTCGCCGGCCGCTCGCTGGAGTGCCGGTCGCGACACCGACAGCAGCAGGTCGCGCACCGTCCCGTCGGTGCCATGGCCGATGAACTGGCGCATGACTCCCAGGCCCCCCGTGGTCACGACGCTGCCCTCATCGGGGTCGAGGTCGCCGGCGATCATGCGCATGAGCGTGGTCTTGCCCGCGCCGTTGGCCCCGATGAGTGCGGCCGTGACTCCCTCGCCGACTCGAAAGCTCACGTCGTCGAGCAGGATGCGGCCATCGGGGAGGGCGTAGGTGACGTGCTGAACGTCGATGTGGCCCATCAGGCCGGACCTCGAAAGGCGCGGGTGACCTCCTGCCGGGCGGCCAGGTCGGCGTCCTCCGGATAGCGCACGTGCTCAAGGACGAGCCCGTGCGGCGGCATGACCGTGACTCGCGGATCTCGCGCACGGCTCGCCAGCACCTCGGCGGGCCAGACGGTGGACTGCCGGCCGTCGCCCACGGGGACGAGCACCCCGACGATCGATCGGACGAGCGAGTGGCAGAAGGCGTCGGCGCCCACGGTCATCTCGGCGTGGCCGGCCGAGCCGCGAGTCCACGACAGGTCGAGCACCCTTCGCACGGTGGAGGCACCCTCGCGCGGCTTGCACAGCGCGGCGAAGTCGTGCTCGCCGATGAGTGCGGCGCCGGCGGCGTTCATGGCCTCGATGTCAAGCGGCCTCGGGTGGGCCACCACTTCACGTCGCAGGAGCGGATCCCACGACCCGGGGTCATCGCACACTCGGTATCGATAGTGCCGCGACAGCGCGGAGAACCTGGCATCGAACCCCTCGGGGGCTATCGACACATCCAGCAGCGACAGGTCATCGGGCAGGACGCCGCGCAGGCTGCGGGCGAGGGCAGAGAGGTCGATGGCGGCGTCGACCTCGACGTGCGCCACCTGTCCGCGCGCGTGCACACCCGCGTCGGTGCGGCCGGCGCACACGATGGTCGGTGACTGGGCCAGCCTCAGCACCTGCGCCAGGGCATCCTCGACGCAGCCCTGGACAGTGCGCAGTCCGGGCTGGCGCGCCCAGCCGGCGAAGTCGGTGCCGTCGTAGGCGAGGTCAAGTCGCAGGCGCGTCATCGACCCTCCGGTAATGAACGATGCGGAGGCACCCTGCTCCCAGGACGCCTCCGCATCGCGGCAGTTCGTGGCGGATCAGGCCTTGTCGGCCTCATCGTCGGCGGACTCGTCGGCAGCCGCCTCGGGCGCATCATCGGCAACCGACTCCGCTGTGTCGTCGGCCTCCGCCTCAGGCGCATCGTCGGCAGCGGCCTCGACGGCCTCGTCGCTCGCGGCGTCGTCGACAGCATCGTCGGCGGGCGCTGCCTTGGCGGCGGGCTTCTCCTTGGCCGCCTTCTCCTTGGCGGCGCGCTTCGTCGCACCCGTCGCCTCGGCGACGACCTGCTCCTGCAGCGGCTCGACGAGCTCGATCACGGCCATGGGCGCGTTGTCGCCCTTGCGCGGACCGACCTTCACGATGCGGGTGTAGCCGCCGTGCCGGTTTTCGTAGCGCGGGCCGATCTCGGTGAAGAGCACGTGCACCACGCCCTTGTCGCGCACGACGGTGAGGACGCGACGACGCGCGGCCAGGTCACCGCGCTTGGCAAAGGTGATGAGGCGCTCGGCCAGGGGGCGCAGGCGCTTGGCCTTGGCCTCCGTGGTGGTGATGCGGCCGTGCTCGAAGAGCGCGGTCGCGAGATTTCCGAGCATGAGGCGCTCGTGTGCCGGCCCGCCCCCGAGGCGGGGACCCTTCGTCGGCGTAGGCATGTCCAGACTCCTTGCTGCGGGTGGCCAGTCGGTTAGAGCTGCTCGTCCTCGGCGTAGCCGAGATCGTCGTCGTCCTCGTCACTGAAGTAGACAGCGGCGCCAGGATCGAATCCGGGCGGGCTGTCCTTGAGAGCGAGGCCGAGGGTCACGAGCTTGACCTTGACCTCGTCGATCGACTTCGCGCCGAAGTTGCGGATGTCGAGCAGGTCGGCCTCGCTGCGGCCGATGAGCTCGCCCACGGTGTGGATGCCCTCGCGCTTGAGGCAGTTGTAGGAGCGGACCGTGAGGTCGAGCTGCTCGATGGGGGTGGACAGCTGCTCGGCCACGAAAGCATCGGCGGGCGATGGCCCGATGTCGATGCCCTCGGCGTCGACATTGAGCTCGCGGGCCAGGCCGAAGAGCTCGACCAGCGTCTTGCCGGCCGAGGCGACGGCATCGCGCGGCAGCATGCACGGCTTGGTCTCGACGTCGATCACGAGCTTGTCGAAGTCGGTGCGCTGCTCGACGCGGGTGGCGTCGACCTTGTAGGTCACCTTGAGGACCGGCGAGTAGATCGAGTCGACCGGGATGCGGCCGATCTCCTGGCCGGGCTGCTTGTTGAGGTTGGCCGAGACATAGCCGCGGCCGCGCTCGACCACGAGCTCCATCTCGAGCTTGCCCTTGCCATTGAGCGTGGCGATGTGGAGGTCGGGATTGTGGACCTCAACGCCGGCCGGCGGCGCGATGTCGGCGGCGACGACCGCACCGGGGCCCTGCTTGCGCAGGTACATGACCACGGGCTCGTCATGATCGGAGGACACGACGAGCTGCTTGATGTTGAGGATCAGCTCGGTGACGTCTTCCTTCACGCCCGGGATGGTCGTGAACTCGTGCAGGACGCCGTCGATGCGGATGCTGGTGACGGCCGCACCGGGGATGGACGACAGCAGGGTCCGGCGCAGGGAGTTGCCCAGCGTGTAGCCAAAGCCGGGCTCCAGGGGCTCCAGGACGAAGCGCGAGCGGAACTCGCTGATCGGCTCCTCGGAGAGGGTGGGGCGCTGCGTGATGAGCACGTTGTTTCCTTTCGGCGACGACCGCTATTTGACGTCGGGTGGGGGGAAGGGGAACGACTACTTGGAGTAGAGCTCGACGATGAGCTGCTCCTGGACCGGGGTATCGATGACCTGGCGTGAGGGAAGCGAGTGCACCAGGATCCGCATCTTCGAGGGGATGACCTCGAGCCACGCGGGCACCGGACGCTCGCCGATCTCGGCGTGGGCCACGATGAAGGGCGTCATGTCACGTGAGCCGGGACGCACCTCGATGATGTCGTTGGGCTGCACGCGGTAGGACGGGATGTCGACCTTGTGGCCATTGACGGTGAAGTGCCCGTGGCGCACCAGCTGGCGGGCCATGTCACGCGACTTGGCGAAGCCCGCACGGTAGACGACGTTGTCGAGACGCGACTCCAGGATGCGCAGGAGGTTGTCGCCGGTCTTGCCCGAGCGACGGTGCGCCTCCTCGTAGTAGCCACGGAACTGCTTCTCGAGGACGCCGTAGATGCGGCTGGCCTTCTGCTTCTCGCGAAGCTGCAGCAGGTACTCGCTGTCCTTCGAGCGCCCACGGCCGTGCTGGCCGGGGGGGTAGGGGCGCTTCTCGAAGGGGCACTTCGGAGATTCGCACTTGGAGCCCTTGAGGAAGAGCTTCATCTTCTCCCGGCGGCAGCGCTTGCAGTCCGCGTCGGTGTAACGAGCCATGGTGGTGTGTTCTCCTGTCTCAGACGCGGCGGCGCTTGGGAGGGCGGCACCCGTTGAAAGGCACCGGGGTGACGTCCTGGATGGAGCCCACCTCCAGGCCGGTGGCCTGGAGGGAGCGGATGGCTGTCTCGCGGCCCGAACCCGGGCCCTTGACGAAGACATCGACCTTGCGCATGCCGTGCTCCATGGCACGGCGAGCCGCAGCCTCGGCAGCAAGCTGGGCGGCGAAGGGAGTCGACTTGCGGCTGCCCTTGAAGCCCACCTGACCCGAGCTCGACCAGGCGATCACGGCGCCGGTCGGGTCGGTGATGGACACGATCGTGTTGTTGAACGTGCTCTTGATATGGGCATGCCCATGAGCGATGTTCTTCTTTTCCTTGCGGCGCACTTTCTTCGCGCCGGGCTTTGCTCCGGTCTTGGGGGGCATCGTTCTTCTCCTGAGGTGATCGGTCCGCTGGCCGGCGGCATAGCCGCTCGAGCAGACCCGCGGACTACTTCTTGCCGGCCTTCTTCTTGCCGGCGACGGTCTTGCGCGGGCCCTTGCGGGTACGCGCGTTGGTGTGGGTGCGCTGTCCGCGCACGGGCAGGCCGCGACGGTGGCGGATGCCCTGGTAGCAGCCGATCTCGACCTTGCGGCGGATGTCGGCCGCCACCTCGCGGCGCAGGTCGCCCTCCACGCGAAGGTTAGCGTCGATCCAGTCGCGCAGGGCGAGGACCTGATCGTCGGTGAGGTCGCGGGCCCTCAGGTCGGGGCTGATGCCCGTCGCTGCCAGAGCCTCGGCGGCGCGGGAGCGCCCGATGCCATAGATATACGTGAGCGCGACCGCCATCCGCTTGTCGCGGGGCAGGTCGACGCCGACCAGACGTGCCATGGGTGTCCTCTGTTCGTATCTCGCGAGAGGTGTCGGACGGCACCAGTCCTTCCCACCCGGGAAGGTCCTCGGCCTCTCGTCCGAGGGTGGCGTCCTGTGGCCTGCACGTGCGAGCCTCAGGGGTCGGGTGCCGCTATGGAACGGTGACGCGGGTTGTCTCCCCTCGACACCGGCAACGTGTCAGCCTTGGCGCTGCTTGTGGCGCACGTTGTCGCAGATGACCATGACCCGGCCGTGGCGGCGGATCACCTTGCACTTGTCGCACATCTTCTTGACGCTCGGCTTGACCTTCACCGGAATCCCACCTCACTTGTACCTGTACACGATGCGACCCCGGGTCAGGTCGTAGGGCGACAACTCCACGACAACCCGGTCATCCGGGAGGATTCGGATGTAGTGCATCCGCATCTTCCCGCTGATGTGGGCCAGGACCTTGTGTCCGTTGTCCAGTTCCACGCGGAACATCGCGTTGGGCAATGACTCGGTGATCGTGCCCTCGAGCTCGATCGCACCGTCCTTCTTTGCCATGCCCTCTGCTCTCCTCCGCCCGGCCCTCTCGCGCACGCATGCGCCCCGCCCGGAAGGGAGGGGTGCAGACGAACGGGGAGGCCCGATATCAGCCCCGAAAGCATACGCCCCGGGCCGGATCCCTCCTAATCGGGGGTCGTTTCGCCCGATTTGAGTGGATTACTCGCCCAGTCGGGCGTCCACCTTGCTCAGGAAGGCGTTGACCACCGACGTCTGGTTGGCCGCCTGGTACTGGGGGGAAATGAGCACCACGAGCATGGCCAGGAGGCAGGCCACGAGCGCCGTGGAGATCAGGGACTGGAGCCACTTGTCCCGCGCCGACGAGCCGGCCGGGTAGACGGCGATGGAGAGGAGGGTCCCGACGGAGATGACGATCCAGGGGATGATCAGCGCGAGCGAGACCGGCGGCTG
>CAINGG010000123.1 GCA_903848435.1 uncultured Actinomycetes bacterium
AGCAGCAGGTCTTCTCGGCACAACCCGCCCATGCCGCCTCGCGCATCTACCGGCTCAACCGCGAGAACATCGAGATGCGTCGGGCAGTGCGACCACTCGCCGTCGTTGCACTGCGCCTTGCTCGCGGCGAGGACGTGGGACTGCCCACGGCCCTGGTCCCGTACTTCCGTGACATCGGCGATCACATTCTTCGCGCCAACGACATGGTGGACGGATTCGATTCGACCCTGATGACGATGCTGATGGCGGCCACCGCACGGCAGGATCTGCAGCAAAACGCCGACATGCGCAAGATCTCGGCCTGGGCCGCCATCATCGCCGTGCCCACGTGCATCGCGGGCATCTACGGCATGAACTTCGACTTCATGCCCGAGCTCCACTGGCCGTTTGCGTATCCGGTCGTGCTGGGCCTGATGGGCACCATCTGCCTCCTGCTGTATCGCGGCTTCAAGAAGTCCGGCTGGCTCTAGGCGCAGCCAGACCTAGGCCACCAGGACGCCAGTGGCCAGCAGCACCACGATCAGGGCCGCCATCGCGAGACGGTAGACCACGAACGGCAGGAACGACCGCGTCTGCAGATAGCGCAACAGCCACGCGATCACGGCGTACCCGACGGCAAAGGCGATAACGGTGGCAAGGATGGTCGCCCCCCATTCGGGACTGGCATCGTTGCCGATCTTGGTGGCCTCGTACATCCCCGACGCGAGCACGGCTGGAATGGCGAGGAGAAACGCGTATCGAGTCGCTGCCTCACGGGTGTAACCCAGCGCCAGGCCCATCGAGATGGTCGCTCCCGACCGCGAGACGCCCGGGATGAGCGCGAGGGCCTGGGCGAACCCGAACAATGTCGCATCCTTGCCGTTAAGGCTGGCGATCGTGCGGGTACGCCGGCCCAGCGCATCGCAGGCGCCGAGCACGACGCCGAATCCGGCCAGCATGGCGGCGGTGAGCCAGAGATTGCGGGCGACCGTCTCGATCTGGTCCGCGAACGTGAACCCGAGCACGGCGATCGGGATGGTGCCGAGGATGACGTACCAGCCCATCTTCGCGTCATGGTCGCGCCGCAGGTCAGGGCGCACGAGCGAACGCGCCCAGGTGCTGATGATGCGGGCGATGTCATGTCGGAAGTACACGATGACGGCGGCCTCGGTACCGATTTGCGTCACGGCCGTGAACGCGGCGCCCGGATCTCCCCAGCCGAAGATCTGCGACAGGACGAGGATGTGCGCGCTGGAGGAGATCGGCAGGAACTCGGTGAGGCCCTGGACCACGCCGAGGACGATGGCCTCGAACCAGCTCACTCGGCGAGGCCCGCCTCGGCGAGAAGCTCAGGCATGGCGCGAACGGTGGCGATGCGCTCCTCGAGTGGACCGGCGTAGACCGCAACCGTGAGGGTCGTCACGCCCGAGTCTGCATAGGCCGCCAGTCGATCGCGAATGCGATCGCGCGGGCCGATGAGCGATGTGCGGTCGATGAAGTCCAGCGGCACGGCATTGGCGGCCCCGACGTAGTCCCTGCCGAGGTAGAGGTCCTGAATCTCGGC
>CAINGG010000124.1 GCA_903848435.1 uncultured Actinomycetes bacterium
GCAGCCGACGAGGTGCATGCCGCCGCGTAGTCAGCGGTCTTCGGGCTGGATGTCGATCGCGGCGCTCGGCTCGCTCGTCTCCTGGGCGTGTGGCCACAGCAGCGAGATGAGAATGACGGCGACGATGGCGCCGACGACTTGCGCGACGATGAATCCGGGCACGCTGCCCGGCGCGATTCCGGCGAACGTGTCCGAGAGGCTGCGGCCGATCGTCACGGCCGGATTGGCGAACGATGTCGATGCGGTGAACCAGTACGCGCCCGCGATGTAACAGGCGACGGCAGCGGCGACCCACGTCGAGCGCCCCGATCGCACCAGGCCGAAGATGACCAGCAGCAGGCCTAGGGCGGCCACGGCCTCCGACAGCCAGATCCCTGATCCGGTGCGCTCCTGCGTCGACAGCGAGATGGCGGCAAGCCCGAACATGAGGTTGGCGAGGATCGCCCCCAGGCATGCTCCGACGACCTGCACGACAACGTAGGGCGCGATGTCGCGCCGCGGAGTACCGCCGAACCACGCATCCGCCAGCGTGACGAGCGGGTTGAAGTGCGCCCCCGACACCGGGCCGAGGGTGGCGATCAGCGCGAAAAGCACGCCCGCGGTGGCCGCGGTGTTGGCCAGCAGCGCGATGGCGACATTGCCGCCTGCCAGTGCCTCGCCCATGATGCCCGAGCCCACGACGGCCGCTACGAGAATCGCGGTGCCGAGCCCTTCGGCGAGCAGGCGTCGACCCAGCGGCGCAGCGGTCATGATCGGTTGTCGATCTCGGCGATGAGCGACTCCACGCGCGATCGGATCTCGTCGCGGATCGGGCGCACGGCCTCAACTCCCTGGCCCGCCGGATCCTCCAGCACCCAGTCGAGATAGGTCTTGCCGGGGAAGAACGGGCACGCATCGCCGCAGCCCATCGTGATGACGTAGTCGCTCGCCTCGACGGCCTCGGTCGTGAGCACCTTGGGGACCTCGGCCGCGATGTCGATGCCCTCCTCGGCCATGGCCGCGACCACGGCGGGATTCACCGTGTCGGCCGGCGCCGAGCCCGCCGAGCGCACCTCAACGCGATCGCCCGCGAGGGAGGTGAGGTAGGCGGCCGCCATCTGGGAGCGCCCGGCGTTGTGGACGCAGACGAAGAGCACGCTGGCGCGCGTCATGACGTCCTCCTTAGACCACCGGCGGAACTGCCCGGACCTGGCGGCAGACTGTGCCCATGTCCATCAGGCCTGCCCAACCGTACGACGTCCCGGACATCTTGGCGATGATCCGGGAGTTAGCAGAGTATGAACGCGAACCGAACGCCGTGGTGGCCACCGAGGCGATGCTGCACGAGGCGCTCTTCGGTGACTCCCCCGCCGTGTTCGGTCTGATCGCCGAGGACGAGGGCGTGACGGTGGGCTTCGCCCTGTGGTTCCTCAACTTCTCGACCTGGCTGGGCCGGCACGGGATTTACCTCGAGGACCTCTACGTGCGCCCCGAGCATCGTGGCAGCGGTCACGGCAAGGCGCTCCTCGCGGAGCTGGCGAGCATCTGCGTCGAGCGTGGCTACGGACGATTCGAATGGTGGGTCTTGGACTGGAACACCCCCGCCATCGACTTCTATCGCTCGATCGGTGCCGAGCCGATGGACGAGTGGACCGTGCAGCGAGTCACGGGTGATGCCCTCACAGACCTAGCGGCACAGGCGCGCTAGGACCCGCGCAGAGCGACCAGGCTGTCGGCGAACATCGCCCCGAGGCACGTCCAGATGGCCAGGATCAGGTAGCCCTGAGCCGTGGGATCGAGCACGAGCGAGAACACGTAGCTCGCGATGAGAATGACCGCGGCGATCAGACCGATGATGGCGACGACACGTTGAGTGCGCAGGCTCCACGCTGTGCCCAGGAGATTGCCCTTGCCAGTGGTGAACATCCACAGACCGCTGGCGGCGACGGCACCGAGCGCAATTGCCATGGCGATGCCGAAGAAGCCCCAATCCCCAATGGGCTGAGTGACGAAGGCCATGATGATGCCCACGACCGGGACGATGAACCAGATAACCCCGAGGACCTTGCGCTGACGGACGGTCTCAGCCACGCTGCCTCCCTTCAGATCGGCTCACTCGACGATAGGGCCGACGGGCCGGTCCGCCGCTGATCGCATGGGCGAAGCGCACCGTGTCGTGCCTACTCGCCGAGCGATGCTCCCGCCCGGTACCAGGCCTTGGCGGACGCGGTGTTGTTGATGATCAGGACCAGCACGGAGATGAGCAGGGTGGCCCAGCCGACGCCGTGCAGGATGTTGAAGAGGCTGAAGACGAGGTTGATGAGGGCCAGCAGGTTGATGGTCATCCCAGCACCCGGGTCGCCGCGCATCGCGAGCAGCCCGATCCAGGCGAAGCCGAAGATGAGCACGGCATCGAGGCAGGCCATGAGGATCCAGTAGAAATCAGGGGCCGTTGTCGAGAAGAACAGCTGCGCCTCGCCCGGCTGGAAAATGAGGTAGACGTGAATGACGAGAAGGACGGCGTAGCCCAGCGACGCCAGGAACATCATGGCGGCCGCGAACGACACGCTGGCGGGACGCGGACCGGGATCGACAAGGCTCATGCGGGCACCCTACTCATCAATCACTCGTCGACGAGCGCGCGCGTCGACGACGGCGTGAAAAGGCACACGAGCGCACCGATTGCCATGAGTACTACCAGGACGCCGGCGATCCGCTCGACCCATCCGGTGGCACCGACCAGGGGCACGCCAACGACCAGGCCGATGAGTTGTCCGAGGACGGCGAGCGATCTCGACCAGCGTCGTGCGTGCCACAGTCCCCACGCGGCCAGCAGCAAAGCTGCACCGAAGACGAGGAAGATGACGATCTCGAGGGTCACCGACTGGACGTTGGACACAGGGGCCGGACCGGTGATGCCCAAGCGTGCGACCTGCACGATGACGTAGATGCCGTAGGCGACAAGCGCCGCGCCCTCGACCAGTGCGATGACCGCGGCCAGCCGCAGCCATCTCGGCATCTCCGGCGCGGTCATGTCACCAGACTAGGGTGGACGCGTGCGCGGCCTCCTCGTGGTCAACCCCCATGCCACCACGACCTCCCCCCGCGTGCGCGACGTGCTCCTGCGTGCCCTCGGCGATGCCATCGACCTGGAGGTGGTGACCACCGAGCACCGCGGGCATGCGCAAGCCCTCGGTGAGCGCGCGCGACGCGAGCACCTCGACGTCGTGTGCACCCTCGGCGGCGACGGCACGATCAACGAGGTCGTCAACGGCATGCTGTCAGCCGGCCCCGGAAGCGGCGTACCGCTGCTGGCCACCGTGCCCGGAGGCAGCGCCAATGTCTTCGCTCGCTCGCTCGGCCTGCCTGCCGATCCCGTCGAGGCCACCGGCATCCTGCTCGAGGCCATCACCGCGGGTCGCGTGCGCCGCATCGGGCTCGGCACCGCCGCCGTCACCAGCCCCGTCGGGCACACCGCTCCGCCGCGCTGGTTCGTGGCCAACGCCGGGCTCGGCGTCGACGCCGAGATCATCGCGGCCATGGAGTCCGATCGCGCCGAGGGGCACGAGGCGTCACCAGGGCGCTACTTCACCACGACTCTGCGTCAGTACTTCCTGCGCACTGAGCGCAAGGACCCGCCGCTGCGCATCGAGTTGCCCGGCGAAGACCCCCTCGACGACGTCTTCCTCGCGATCGTCCAGAACACCGCGCCCTGGACCTACTTCGGCTCGTACGCCGTCAATCCCTGCCCGCTTGCCTCGTTCGACACCGGCCTGGACCTCTTCGCGGTGCGGCGCATGGGCGTGGGCACGGCCCTGCGGGTGGCCCGGCGGATGCTGGCCGCGAGCCCAGCCGGGTCGACCAAGCGAAGCCTGGCGGTGCGCCATGACCTGCCGGAGTTCGCCGTCGAGGCCCGCCGCCCGACCCATCTGCAGATCGACGGGGAGGGCCTGGGCGAGGTCCAACGGGTGGCCTTCCGCAGCGTCCCGGACGCCCTGGGGGTCTACGTCTAGGCGCCGGACGTCCGATTATCGGCGGTCAGTTGACCGCTTTGTGACCAAGCCGACACGCCGGGGAGACAGCGACCTGGTCGATTCGCCTTGTGGAGAGCCGGGGGGTCTGCGACCCTTGGGGTCTAGGAAAACGGCCTCCACGCCCCTTGCACGACCCCGCACGACGGGGCGGAGGCGCGTGAATCGCCTCACAAGCGTGGGAGGGAGAGTCATGGACTGGCGCCATACCGCCGCATGCCGCGACGAGGACCCCGAGCTCTTCTTCCCCATCGGCAACACCGGCCCGGCCCTCCTGCAGATCGAGGAGGCCAAGGCCGTCTGCCGTCGCTGCGATGTCATCGACGAGTGCCTGCAGTGGGCGCTGGAGACCGGCCAGGACGCCGGCGTCTGGGGCGGCCTGAGCGAAGACGAGCGTCGCGCGCTCAAGCGCCGCAACGCCCGACTCCGGGCCCGCAGCACCGCCTGACGACCTAGGGTTCCTCCGCCGGTGCCCCGGGCACCGATATCTCCGCTGACGTCCCACCTGACTCTCGTCGTTCGAGCGTCACTGTGCCCCGCAAATCCTCCTCGATAAGCATGCGCACGATCTGCAAGCCGAGTCCCTCGGCCTGCGCGTCGTCGATGCCGACGCCGTCGTCGATGACGTGCACGACGATCCGATCGTTCCATCGCGCGGGACGCACGCTGATGGTCGATGCTTGCGCATGCTCGACAGCGTTCTGCACGATCTCCGACACGGCCATCGCGAGTGGTCCTGCCGCATCAGTGCGCACGGTGCCAGCATGACCCGAACGCGTGATCTGCGGTGCCGCTCCTGCGGCGTACGCCGGCGACAGGTCTCGCGCGAGACTGAGGAGACTGTCGATGACCTCGTCGAAGTCGACCGAGTCCCCCGGCTCGCGAGCGAGGATCTCGTGGACGGTCGCAATAGCCGAGACCCGGCGCCCCGCCTCGGCAAGGGCCTCCCGGGCCTCGTCGGCGGTCACTCGGCGGGATTGCAGGCGCAGGAGCGCCCCCACGGTCTGCAGGTTGTTCTTGACGCGATGGTGGACCTCCCGCAGCGAGGCGTCCTTGCTCAGCAGCGCTCGCTCGCCGCGGCGCAGGTCGGTGATGTCCCGTACGAGCACGATCGCCCCGCGCGGCCCGGCCGCGCTCGCCAGTGGCACCGCGCGCAGACTCACCGACGCGGAGGCGTTTTCGATCTCGGCGTCGCCGGCGGCCCGGCCACCGACCACCAGCGCCACTCGCTCATCGGCAGGTCCAGGTCGATGCGCGAGCCGCGTCGCGACGCGCGACAGGTCGCTGCCTTCGAGCGCAGGCGCCAGGCCCAGTCGCCGGAAGGCCGAGACCGCGTTGGGGCTCGCGAAGTCGACGATGCCGTCAGCTGTCAGTCTGATGAGACCGTCGCCAACGCGCGGCGGCGCTGCGGACGCATCGAAGCCGGGCAATGGGTAGGTGCCGTCCGCGACCATGTCGAGCAAGAGGTCGGCCGTCTCGAGATAGACCTTCTCCAGCCGGCCGCCGACGCGAGTGACCTGATGGCGTGCCAGCACGGCAATGACGCGCCCGTGATCGGCGTCCGCGCGCAGCGGCAGCGCTTCCACGCCGGTGGGCACATGGGATTCCGGCTCGCGATGGCGCACCGCCTGGCCCATGCTCGCGGCCAGATCGAGGTCGGGAGCCCGGCCGCGCGGGATGAACGACCCGACGACGTCCTCCGGCACCGAGGTGGGCGCGGTGGCCGGGCGTACGAGCGCCGCGGCAACCCATCCCCCGGTGTTCCAGGTCGGCAGCCACAGGACCAGGTCGGAGAGTGCAAGGTCGGCCACCAGGCCCCACGCGCCGATGAGCGCCTGGAGCCGGTCGATCTCCTCGGGCGACAGGTCGGTGCGCTCCTGCGCGAGGCGGTCGAGTGAGCCCACGGGGTGAGGTTACGCCTCCGGCCTGGCCCCTACCCCGCACCCGGTAGCCTCCTGGAACGTCGAAGGGATCCTCGTGCAGAACAAGACCCTGATCAGCGTCATCGCGATCATCGTGCTCATCGCCCTGGGCGCGAGCATCCTCACGCTCGTCCTGCTCTAGCCCGCCATGACCGACGATCCTTCGTCACGACCGGCTGCTCACGGGGGCACGCAGGCCATCGAGGCTGCTATGCACCACGGCGTCACGACCCTGTTCACACTGTCGGGCGCCCACATCTTCCCGCTGTACGACGCGGCCGTCGGCGGGGTCTCGTCGGTTCAGGCCGGAACCGCGGGGCCGATGCGGCTCGTGGACGTGCGACACGAGCAGACCGCGGTGTTCGCGGCCGAGGCCACGGGCAAGCTCACGCGCGTGCCCGGCTTCGCCGCGGTGACCGCGGGGCCGGGCGTCACCAATGCCATCAGCGCCGTCGCCGGCGCCTGGGTCAACGGGTCGCCGCTGGTGCTCGTCGGCGGGCGGGCGCCCGACGGGCGCTGGGGTTCTGGTGCACTGCAGGAGATCGACCACCCGCCGCTGCTCGCCCCCGTCACGAAGTCGTCGTCAACGGTCCATGACGCGTCGGGCGTGGGCCCGGCGATCGATGACGCCTTCCGCGTCGCGGGCAGCGCCCATCGCGGGCCGGTCTTCGTCGATATCCCCATGGACATCCTCTTCACGCCGGCGCCCTACGCCGCGCCCGATCCGCTCGGCCCGCAGGTCACGCGACCCGACGAGGAGGACCTCGATCGGATCGCGGGGCTGCTTCGCCGGGCCGAGCGTCCGGTGCTCGTGCTCGGCAGCGACGTGTGGGCCGACGGCGCGGAGGCAGCGGCCCGCACCTTTGTCGATGTCACGGGCGTGCCCGTCATCGCCAACGGCATGGCGCGCGGTGTCCTGCCGCCAGACCACCCCCTCCTGGTGACGCGCGCGCGTGGGGCGGCATTCGCGGGCGCGGACCTCGTCATCGTCGTGGGCACGCCCCTGGACTTCCGGCTCGGCTACGGCCGGTTCGGCGATCCGCCCGCGCCCGTCGTTCACATCGTCGACTCACCCGGCCAACTGGCGAGCCATGTCGACCTCGCGGCCTCCGCCGCGGGGGATCTCAGCGCGACGTTCCTCGGCCTCGCGCGGCACGTGCCTGACGCACTGCCGGTCGCCGACTGGGCCGCCGGCCTGCGCGAGCGCGCCCTGGCGGCCATCGCCGCGGACGCCGCCGACCTAGCCAGCGATGCCGACCCGATCCACCCCGCGCGCATCTACGGCGAGCTCATGCGGCGCCTGGCCGACGATGCCGTGGTCATCGGTGACGGCGGTGACTTCGTGTCCTTCGCCGGTCGCTACGTCGAGCCGCGGCAGCCGGGGCACTGGCTCGATCCGGGCCCGTACGGCTGCCTGGGCACCGGACCCGGCTACGCGATGGCCGCGCGCCTGGCACATCCCTCATCGCAGGTCGTGCTGCTCCTGGGCGACGGCGCTGCCGGCTTCTCTCTCATGGACGTCGACTCGCTCGTGCGCCACGACCTGCCGGTGGTCATCGTCGTCGGCAACAACAGCGGCTGGAATCTCGAGCGCCACCCGATGCGCTTCCTCTACGGCTACGACGTGGCGGCCGACCTGCGGCCCACGGCGTACGACGACGTGGTGAAGGCTCTCGGGGGCGCCGGCGAGACCGTGACACGGCCCGGCGACATCGGGGCCGCACTGGACCGCGCCTTCGCCTCAGGCGTGCCCTACCTCGTCAACGTGATGACCGATCCCGACGTGGCGTATCCGCGATCGACGACGGGCGTCTAGCACTACGCGCAGAGCTTGCGGATCAGCGGCTCGATATCGACGGCCGACCCTGTCCAGCCATTGGGCCGGGACTCGATGTGCAGGTGGGTCGCACCCGGGGATCCGGTGTCGCCCATGAGCCCGATCAACTGACCGGCCTTCACGGTGTCGCCCTCGGAGAAGAAGATCTTGGAGAAGTGGCCGTAGAAGATCATCGCGCCACCCTTGCCCGTGATGTCGAGGATGAGCGCGCCATTGCCCTGGTAGCCGCTGCGCGTGACCTTGCCCGCATCCACGGCGTAGATGGGCGAGCCCTCCTTGCCGAGCAGGTCGAAGCCCATGTGACCCCGCCCGGCTCCCATGCCGTCGCCCCAGGTGAAGTCGACCGCAGGGCAGTAACGGCCATCGACCGCCTTGTCGCCGAAGGACTCGTCGCTGTCAGCCGCCGCGCGCGCAACCTCGGCGCCGAGGGCCATCCACGTGTCGACCCCGACGATGCCCGTGGCCTCGATCCCGTTGGCCTCCTGGAAGCGCACGACGGCGATGTGGGTGACCGGACCGAAGTAGCCGGAGACGCGGACCTCGAGTGCACGCTGGAGCACGCGCACCGGCTCGCCCTTGTCGCCCTTCTTGAGCTCGGGTGCCTGGGCAGCGGCGCGGGCGGCAGCGGGATCGGACTTTGGTGCCGCCTGCGAGGCGGTCGGCAGCGCGATGAGCGCGCCAACGGCGACGGTGGCAGCCGCGAGGGCTGCCAGGCTGCGGAACGTCGGGCGACGGTCCATGCGTCCTCCGACGCCTGCGGGGTCAGCTGTCGGGTTCGGCCTGAGGTTCGGCCGGCCACGCGTGCGTGGCTTCACCCCAAGACCGGCGGTGGTGCGGTGCCGGTCGTGGGTCCGGGTGGCGACCCGGACCCGGTGGGTCCCCCGCTCCTGCCCGCGGATGGTGCGCCCGGCACGGGCAGGACTTGGCGTGTGCCAGGCGGCCGGCCCGGGGGGACCGACTGGTCGAAGGTAACAGAAAGGTCACGGCGCGGCTAGCCGTGAAGGCCCCGCGAGTTGGCCCCTAGGGGGCGAAGCGACGCATGGCCCGCAGGGACACCCCGGGGGCGGGCTCCCAGTCGCGCTCGGGCAGGGGCTCGAAGCCACAGGCCCGGTAGAGGGCCAGGGCCGGCTCGTTGCCGTCGATGACGCAGCAGACCAGCGGCGCGGACCCGGCACGGGAGATGACTGCCTGGACCAGCGACCGGGCGATGCCCTGCCCCCACCGGTCGGGGCGCACGGCCATGAAGCGGAACTCCTTCTCTCCCGGCTGGGAGATCTCGGCCATGCGGTCCCCCGGGCCCAGCATCGTCACCGACCCGACGATCTCGTCTCCCGCAACGGCGACCAGCACCTCGGAGTCCGCGGCCCGACCGGCGACGTCGCGCAGGACCGCGGCATAGCCGTCCTCGGTGCCGGACATTCCGTAGCCGGTGACGTAGGCATCGACGACGAGCTCGCCGATCGCCTGCCACTCAGCCGGCACCGCAGTGCGAATGACGAGTGGGCGTGCCGAGCGCGCGAGGAACCTCTCGCGGTCGACGACCACGCGCGTCACGTGACCGTGCGCCACCACGACCGGACCGTCGCCGATGTCGTGGAACGCCGTGACCTCGAAGCGCAGCAGCCGATCGTCGCGATGCACGATCTGTGCCTGCGTGGTGACGACAGCGCCGAGGGGTGTTGCCAGCAGATGCTCCACCTCGACGCGAGTGCCGACCGTCGTGGAGCCTGCGGGAAGGTCGGTGCACGCATCGACGGTCGCGGCCTCGAGCCAGGCGATGACGCGAGGGGTCGCGAGCACGGGCACGTCACCGCTGCCCAGGGCGGCGGCGGTGTCAGCGCTGGTGACGACGTAGGGGCCGGCCATCGGGTCAGGATGGGGCGAGGGTGACGAGCAGGTCGCCTTCGTACACGACGTCGCCCGGCACGACCGCGATCTCCTGCACGACCCCGGCAACCTCGACGATCACCGGGATCTCCATCTTCATGGACTCCAGCAGGATGAGGATGTCGCCGACCGTGACGGCTGAGCCAGGCTCAACGAGCACGGAGTGCACCTGGGCCACCATCTCAGCCCGGATCTCCGTGGCCATGCGACTAGGAGTTGGGGCGCTTGCCGTGGTTGGCGCCGCTCTTCTTACGATCGCGCTTCTTGCGGGCCCGCTTGCTCATGCTCACTCCTGGGTCGGTTCCGGCGGCCCATCGTGGCATATGGCCGGCTCAGCCCCGACGGTAGGTGATGCGGATCTCCTGGATCCGGGCGATCACGCGCACGCGGAGCTCGGCGGGTGCGGAGTCCTGGCAGCAGGACCGGTGGACGAGGGCCTTGACCGTCTTCTCCAGGGCGTACTGGTCACCGCACGGAGGGCACTCCTGGAGGTGGGCCATGACCTCGGTACGGCGTACGTCGTCGATCTCGCCGTCGAGGAAGTCGTAGACCCAGGAGAGGACTTCGGGGCAGCCCGACAGGGGCGGCTTGGCCGCCCCGCCGGGCTCAGGCGTCGCGTGGGGATGGCCGCAGCTCATGACACGTCACCCCCCGCAACGGGCTCGGGTGCGGCGAGGAATCCCTCGGCGATGGCGTAATCCTCGAGCAGGGTGCGCAGCATCTTGCGGCCGCGATGCAGGCGCGACATCACGGTGCCGACCGGCGTACCCATGATCTCGGCGATCTCCTTGTAGGAGAAGCCCTCGACATCGGCGAGGTAGACAGCGACGCGGAAGTCCTCGGGCACCTCGGCCAGCGCGTCATTGATCACGGTGTTGGGCAGGCGATCGAGCGCCTCGGCCTCGGCCGAGCGCAACTGCCCGGTGGTGTAGGCCTGCGTGTGCTGCATCTGCCAGTCATCGAGCTCGTCGGTGCCGGTCTGTCGCGGCTGGCGCTGCTTCTTGCGATAGGTATTGATGAAGGCGTTGGTCAGGATGCGAAAGAGCCACGCCTTGAGATTGGTGCCCTCGGTGAACGACTCGAAGGCGGCGAAGGCCTTGACGAAAGTGTCCTGGACGAGGTCTTCGGCATCGGCCGGATTGCGGGTCATGCGCAGGGCGGCGCCGTAGAGCTGATCGAGATACGGAAGGGCATCGCGCTCGAAGCGAGCGGCGCGCTCCTCATCGGTCTCGAGAGTGGCTACCGGGTCATCGGCCATCGCTGCCGAGGGTATCGGCACCGAGGGGGAGGCCAGGTCGCCCGGCACCGCGGGCAGGCCCTCCAGGCCCGGGATCGACGACGCTTGACCGGTCAGCACGAGAGGGGAACACCCTCTATGGCGCTTCCATTCCCACTAGCGGATCTCCCCCGTCTCGATGGGATCCATGAGCTGGGGGCCCTGGTTGCGCACGGAGTTCACCGCGGTCGAGACCGGGTAGATGTCCCAGTACCCCTTCGCCGGGGGCTTGAGCAGGTCCGGCAGCACATCAGCCCCGGGGACCTCGGGGTTGAGCCAGGCATCGCGCAGCTGCGGGGTGACGATGACCGGCATCCGATCGTGGATGCGGCCGATGTCATCGATGGCGGAGGTCGTGAGGATCGTCGCCGACAGCACCCACGCGTCGGGTGCGTCGTCCTCCTTGACCTCGGGATTGCGCCACCACTCGTAGAGCCCGGCCATGGCCAGGCTCGATCCATCGGCCGGGTGCAGGAAGTACGGCTGCTTGCGCGGCTTGGCACCCTCGGGCACGTCGATCTTCTGCCACTCGTAGAAGCCGTCTCCAGGCAGGATGCAGCGACGCGATGCAAAGGCGCGACGGTACGACGGCTTCTCGGCGACGGTCTCGGCACGCGCGTTGATCATCTTGTTGCCGATGGCCGGATCCTTGGCCCAGCTCGGGATCAGGCCCCAGTGCGCGATGTCGAGTGCGCGCGCCGGATGGTCGTCGACCGTGCGGTCCTTCAGGTCGCGCACGATGTAGACGTCGGTGGTCGGGGCGATGTTGTAGCGGGGGGCGAGGTCCTCCTTGGGCGCCTCGTCGACCTGGAACTCGCGCATGAGGACCGCCCGGGTCCGAGATGACGCGTACCTGCCGCACATGCCTCAAGCCTGCCCCATGCCCATGGGCCGATACCCTCGCGGTCAATGGACGAACGGTCATGGCCCGCGCCCCTCGCCGAGGGATCGATCGATGCCGTCGTGACCGTGCCCGGATCCAAGTCGGCCACCAACCGCGCCCTCGTGCTGGCGGCCCTGGCCGACGGCCCCTCGACGATCACCGACGGCCTGCTGGCCCGCGACACCGCGCTCATGGTCGCGGCCCTGGCGCAACTGGGCATCGGCATCGACCAGGTCGGCGCCGGCGACGGCAACGCCACCTGGCGGGTGACCCCCGGACCCCTCGTCGCGGCGGGCCGCATCGACGTCGGGCTCGCGGGCACCGTCATGCGCTTCGTGCCACCCGTCGCCGCCCTCGCGACCGGCACCACCGACTTCGACGGCGATCCGCGCGCCCGCGAGCGACCGCTCGGCCCGATGATCTCCGCACTGCGCGAACTCGGTGTCGCCTGCACCGACACCGGTGGCTTCCTGCCGCTGAGGATCGATGGCACCGGAAGCGTGCGCGGTGGTGCTGTTGACATCGATGCATCGGCGTCGAGCCAGTTCGTCAGTGGTCTCCTGCTGTCCGGTGCGCGCTTTGACGAGGGCCTGACGCTCACGCACACCGGTCGCTCGCTGCCGAGCCAGCCGCACATCGCGATGACCTTGCACATGCTCGCGGAGCACGGCGTGCGCGTGGACTTCGATGCCGAGCGCACGACCTGGACCCAGTCCCCGCAGCCCATCGCCGCGATCGACCGCGCAATCGAGCCCGATCTATCGAACGCCGGACCGTTCCTCGCCGCGGCCGTAGCCACCGGGGGCACCGTCACCGTGCCGGGCTGGCCCCGTCACACCACGCAGGCCGGCGATCACCTGCGCGGCCTGCTCGCGCAGATGGGAGCGAGCGTCACCCTCGACGACAACGGACTGACGGTGACCGGCCCCGAGTCGATGCGCGGCGTCGACGTCGATCTGGCCGATGTCGGCGAGCTCACCCCGGTCGTCGCCGCTCTGTGCGCCCTGGCCGACTCGCCATCTCAGCTGCGCGGCATCGCCCACCTCCGCGGTCACGAGACCGATCGGCTGGCGGCGCTCGTCGAGATGATCACCGCGTGTGGCGGCGCAGCACGCGAAACCCCCGACGGCATCGCCATCGAGCCGACCACCCTGCACGGCGCGACCGTGTCGAGCTACGACGATCACCGCATGGCGACGGCAGCCGCGGTGATCGGGCTCGTCGTGCCGGGAGTGCACGTGACCGGCATGGACGCGACCACCAAGACGCTGCCCGACTTCCCCGGCATGTGGCAGCGCATGCTGGCCGGACGCTGATGGCCAACCGCGGCGGTCGGCACCTGGACGAGGACGACGTCCGCGTCCGCCCCTCGCGTGGCAAGTCGCGGCCGCGGTCCAAGGACCGACCCACCCATGACAACGCAACGCCCGCGCTCGTCACCACCGTCGATCGCGGTCGCTTCACCGTGGTCACCGACGACGGCACGACAGTGCTGGCCATCAAGGCTCGCGAGCTCGGGCGCAAGGGCGTCGTCGTGGGCGATCGCGTGGGCCTGGTCGGCGACGTCTCCGACGAGGCAGACGCCCTCGCGCGCATTGTCAAGATCGAGGAGCGCCAGACGGTCCTGCGGCGTACCGCAGATGACGCCGACGATGTCGAGCGCGTGATCGTCGCCAACGCCGACCAGCTCGGGGTCGTGATCTCGCTGACCAATCCCGAGCCGCGATTCGGCCTCATCGACCGTGCGCTCGTGGCGGCCTACGACGCGGGCCTGTCGCCTCTCCTCATCCTCACCAAGGCCGATCTCGCCGATCCGACTCCGGTGGTCGATGCCTATGCCGCACTCGACGTGCCCGCCATCACGGTGGCGCGCGGCGCGGGCAAGCAGCCCCTGCCGGCGGATCTCGACGTTGTCATCGAGCACCTCACCGATCGCGTGACGGTGCTGGTCGGTCACTCCGGTGTCGGCAAGTCGACGCTGGTCAACGCACTCGTGCCGGGGGCTGATCGCGCGACAGGCGGCGTCAACGTCGTCACCGGTCGCGGGCGGCACACCTCCACATCCGCGATCGCGCTACCGCTGCCCCAGGGCGGCTGGATCATCGACACCCCGGGCGTGCGGTCATTCGGCCTGGCCCACGTCTCGCCCGACACCGTGGTCGCCGCCTTCGACGACCTCGCTCCCGGTCTCGACGCCTGCCCGCGCGGCTGCACGCACGATGAGGTGGAGTGCGGCCTCGATGCCTATGTCGGCGACGACGAGCACCTGCGAGCGCGACTGGAGTCGCTGAGGCGACTACTGCGTAGCGGTTCCACGACAGATATCGACTGAAGCCATCACGGGCAGGCGGTCCACTGCCCGGCGCCCGCTGCCTGCGCGACTTCCTCGGCTGCGCGCAGGCGATCCTGGTAGCGGTAGCCCTCCTGGTAGGTGCGCTCCTCCGCGAAGCCCTCGCGCACGAGCTGCTCGTTGAGCATCGAGTCGGGCGTCAGCCACACGTAGGCGAGCGTGCGGTCGTACTTGTCGGTCTCGCCGGTTACCTCGTCGTACTCCAGCCACACCTTCTGCCCGGTCACCAGCTGCTTCGTGCGCTCCGACGCCTCAGGTCCGAAGCACTCGACAGGGCGATCCGGCGCGACAGTCTCGGGGGTGTCGATGCCGATCAAACGCACGACGATCTCCTGGCCGTCGCGCATCACTCGGATCGTGTCGCCATCGACCGCCCGCGTCACCGGATAAGGACCCTGCTGGACCCCGGCCTCCAGAGTGCCGCCGTAGCAGCCGGCCGCGAGAGCGACCACGGTCGCGATGACGAGGGCTCGCCGTACGCGCATGGTCATCTGCCCAGGCTAGGGCGCCCCCGATAGTTTGGGCTCATGGCCGGCCCCTATGACGATGACCTCGCCCTCGCACTGCGCATGGCCGATCGCGCAGACGGGATGACGCTCGCGGCGTTCCGCAGCGAGGACCTCGTGATCGACACCAAGCCTGATCTCACACCCGTCACGGAGGCTGACCGCGGTGTCGAGCGCATGGTCCGCGAGATGCTCGCGCAGGAGCGGCCCGAAGATCCGGTGGTCGGCGAGGAGTACGGCGGTGCCGACGAGGGCGGGCGACGGTGGATCGTCGACCCGATCGACGGCACCAAGAACTTCGTGCGCGGCGTGCCGGTGTGGGCGACGCTCATCGCGCTCGCCATCGACGATGAGGTGGTGGTCGGTGTCGTGGCCGCACCCGCACTCGGCCGGCGCTGGTGGGCAGCCAAGGGATCCGGCGCGTGGACCCGCGGACCCGAGGACTCAGCTGACCGTCGCTGCCGCGTCAGCGCGGTGAGCAACCTCGCGGACGCGTCGTTCTCCTTCAGCGACGGCGTGGGCTGGTTGCCCGGAACTCTCGAGCAGATGATGGGCTCGGTGTGGCGCACGCGCGGCTACGGCGACTTCTGGTCGCACATGCTGGTGGCCGAGGGGCACGTCGACATCGCGGCCGAGCCCGAGCTCGACATCTGGGACCTGGCGGCACTCGTCGCCGTGGTGGAGGAGGCTGGCGGCACGATCACGGCGTTCACCGGCGACGGTGGGATCCTGTCGGGGGAGGGTGCCATCACCACCAATGGCCCATTGCACGACGCCGCGTCGCGCATCATCCGGCCCACCTAGTGCTCAGGTGAAGACAAACGGGTCTATGGGGCCCACTTTGCGTCAATAAACCCTGGGGCGTTCACGTGAGCGCGGGGGGCGGTACGCCGTCCCAGCGCCAGTAGGTCATCTCGTCGGTGCGCGACGTGATCGCGAAGCCGGAGCGCTGGAGCACCCGCTCACTGGCGACGTTGCCGACATGGGTCTCGGCGATCACCGCGGTGGCCCCGCGCGCGATAGCCAGCTCGCACAGCGCCTGCACCGCCTCGGTCGCATATCCCTTGCCGCGCGCGCTGACCGCGAACCCGTAGCCGACCTCGACGCAGCCATCGACATCCGGCGGCCCCTTGAAGCCCGCTCCCCCGATGGCCAGGCCCGTCTCGCGCTCGCGCACCTGCAGCGGGCCCCAGGGTTCGGCGTCCGTCGGCGCGGGTGCACGGCCGAGCAGGCCGAGGCTGGCCAAGAGCACGTCGCCGTCCGTCGGATAGTCATCGGCCCACGCGCGTCCGTCGCGATCACCGCTGGCGATGCGCGTCCACTCACCCTCGGTGAAGGGAAGGAGGACCAGCCTGGCCGTCTCGACGCGCACATCAGCATCCAAGCAGCCGGCCGGCCGCCGTCAGCACGGCGTTCTCCGGGCGATTCGTGCCACCGGGTGACGCTTTCCGCCCGAAGAACGCGGATTCAGCGGGCCGGAGATCCGCGGCGGGAACGAACGAGCAAGGGCAGAGAGCCCCGGGGGCGCAGCGTGACGCCAGCCTGCGGACGCGGGGGAAGCTGCCCCGGCAGCCGCTCCACGTGCACGCGCCGGGCGAGCGTCGCGAGGCTGAGCACGCCCTCGACATAGGCGAAGTCGCGACCCACGCACATGCGCGGGCCGAGCCCGAAGGGCCAGAACGTGGCGAGATCCTCGGCGCTGCGCCCGCGCGCTTCGAGGAAGCGGGTCGGGTCGAAGGCCTCGGGTCGGTCCCAGTAGCGCGGATCGCGCTGCACGACGTAGGGCGTCATGATGACGAGGGCGCCCTGGGGGATCTCGCGGCCGCCGAGGACGTCGGCATGCAGCGCACGCCGCGTGACCAGCCACACGGGCGGGTAGAGGCGCATCGCCTCGTTGAACACCGCGCGCGCCATCGGCAGTCGCTCGAGATCGTCGAAGCTCGGTGTGCCGTCGGCCAGCACCCGGTCGGCCTCGGTCGCGAGCGCCTCCATCACGTCGGGTGCGCCGGCGACCAGCCACCAGGCCCACATCAGCGCGCTCGCCACCGTTTCGTGACCGGCCACCATGAACGACACGATCTCGTCGCGCACCTCGCGCGCGTCTATGCCGTCCGGCCCATCCATCGCGTTGAGCAGCAGCTGCAGCATGTCGCCGCCGGGCGCAGACGCACTGCGCGCCGCGATCATGTCGGCGACAGCAGCGTCGAGCTCGCTTACCGCCGCGCTCAGGCGTCGACTGCCCGGCGTGGGCAGCCACCCCGGAGGGGTGATCGGCACGCGTGCCCGTGCCACCACCACCTCGAGCGCGTGCAAGGTGGCGCGCGCGAGGCGGTCGGCGTCGCGCGAGAAGTCGGTGCCGAGCAGCGACCGGCCGACAACCTCGAGAGCCGCGCGCATCATGGCCTCGTCCATGTCGATGACGGCCCCGCGCGAGATGTCGCCCCAGCGCGCGACCAGGTCGTCGGCCGCTTGCGCGGCGTTGCGACCGATCGCATCGAGGCTGTCGCGGTGGAACGCCGGCTGCACGATGCGGCGCTGCTCGCGCCACCGCTCCCCCGATGTCGACAGCAGGCCCTCGCCGGTCACGAGCGACAGCGAGCGGTACTGGATGGTGTCCTTGTCGTAGGAGCGGTTGTGCGATACCAGGACACGGCGTACGGCGTCCGGCTCGGACACGAGGTAACTGGGCGGCGAGGGGATCGGGAACTGCACGACCGAGCCGTAGCGGCGATCCATCGACTGCAGGAATCCCAGCGGATCGCGATTGATGAAGCGGATCGCTCGCAGCATCTGCGGACCGGACGGTCCCGGCGCCGTCGCCGGGGTGCGGAAGTAGCGGCGGTCGGGCACGCCCTCGCGCGACGCCATTGGCGCATCGCTATCCGCTCGCACGCGACGAGCCTATGCGCCTGCGGAGCGCGGGCCGGACCCGGCAAGATGGCGCCATGGCCAACCACCCGCGCGCGGGCCTGCCCGCCCAGGAGGCCGACCTCGTCGA
>CAINGG010000125.1 GCA_903848435.1 uncultured Actinomycetes bacterium
CGTCGCATCGATCAGCGGCGGACAGCAACTCCGATGGGGCAAGTGTGCTCGACATGCTCCGGACCTCCTCCGTGGGTACGGCTGTCGCAACACTCTCACATGCCCGGGGTATTCCCGCTCATCGAGCCGGAGCGACGCGCCGTCCACTTGTGAGGGGATTCACAGGGTCGAGCCCCTGGGGAGCGCCTCCCGCGATCAGCCGAGCGGCTTGGCTAGCCTGCCTGTGTGACGGCCTCAGCGAGGTCGGCGGCTTCGTCGCCGGCCAAGGGACGCGCGCGCAAGTCTGCATCGGTGCCGGACGGCACCAGTTACAACGCCCGCGACCTGGCGGTCCTCGAGGGCCTCGACGCGGTTCGCAAGCGCCCGGGCATGTACATCGGTTCCAACGACGGCCGGGGCCTCATGCACTGCCTGTGGGAGATCGTCGACAACGGCGTCGACGAGGCGATCGCGGGCCACGCCAAGAAGGTCCAGGTCACCTTGCACCCGGACGGCTCGGTGGAGGTCAGTGACGATGGTCGCGGCATCCCCGTCGACATCGAGCCCAAGACCAAGCTCAGCGGCGTCGAGGTCGTCATGACCAAACTTCATGCCGGTGGCAAGTTCGGCGGCACCAGTTACGCGGTGTCAGGTGGCCTGCACGGGGTCGGCGCGTCGGTCGTCAACGCGCTGTCCGAGCGCCTCGATGTCGAGGTTGACCGCAGCGGCAAGACCTACGGCGTGTCCTTCCGTCGAGGCGTGGCCGGGGAGTTCGACGGCCCCCAGCCAGGAGCGGCCTTCCAGCGCCGTCACGGATTGCGGGTCATCGGCACAGTCCCGCGTTCGCGCACGGGCACCCGCGTGCGTTGGTGGGCCGACCCACAGGTGTTCACCAAGGATGCTGAGTACGACGTACAGGCGCTGCGCGACCGGTTGATCCAGACCAGCTTCCTGGTGCCGGGCCTGACCGTCACGCTCCGCGACCTGCGCGGCGGCGAGGACGTCGAGTCGTTCACCCATAAGGGTGGTGTGACCGAATACGTCGAGCACCTGTCCTCCGGCGATCCCGTGACCGGGGTCGTCCGACTGCACGGCGCAGGCCACTTCCACGAGACCGTGCCCGTGCTCGACGCGCAGGGGCACATGACCTCGCAGGAGGTCGAGCGCGAATTGACCGTCGACATTGCCCTGCGGTGGATGGGGGGCTACGACACCGACGTGCGTTCCTTCGTCAATGTGATCGCGACTCCCAAGGGCGGCACGCACGTCGCCGGCTTCGAGCGTGCTCTGGTCAAGGTGCTCAACGAGCAGGCGAAGGCCGCGCGCGTGCTCCGCTCGGCCGACGAGTCGATCACCAAGGAGGACGCGCTCGAGGGCCTGGTGGGCGTCGTCGCCGTGCGCGTGCCCGAGCCGCAGTTCGAGGGCCAGACCAAGGAGATCCTCGGCACTCCGGCCGCATCGCGCATCGTGTCGCAGGTGGTTGCGAAGGAACTCGCTAAGTGGATCGCGAATCCGCCGCGAGGGGAGAAGGCTTCCAGCAAGGCCCTGTTGGAGAAGGTGGCCGGTGCCATGCGCGCCAGGGTCGCCGCCCGCACGCAGCGCGACACCCAGCGGCGCAAGACCGCGCTGGAATCCTCGGCGCTGCCCGCCAAGCTCGTTGACTGCCGC
>CAINGG010000126.1 GCA_903848435.1 uncultured Actinomycetes bacterium
CACCACGGCGACGTGTGAGCCGAACATGCCGCGGTAGTGGTGTGCCTCGTCGAGGACGACGTAGCGCAGTCCGCGCAGGAATCGGGACCATGCAGTGTGACGCGGCAGCATCGAGCGATGCACGAGATCGGGATTGGAGAAGACGTAGGACGCATGCGCGCGCACCCAGGCGCGCTCGTCGGCCGGAGTGTCACCGTCGTAGGCGGCGGCGCGTATGCCGGACAACTCGAGCGACTCGAGCGCGCGCAGCTGGTCGTGCGCCAGGGCCTTGGTCGGAGAGAGATACAGCGCTGTCGCCGAGTCGTCGGCCAGGAGGTCGCTCAGCACGGGCAGCCACAGCGCGAGTGTCTTGCCCGACGCCGTGCCGGTCGCAACGATCACGGGGTCGCCCGCGTGCGCGAACTCGGCCGCCTCGGCCTGGTGCGACCACGGCTGGTCGATGCCGCGCCCGGCGAGCGAGGTGCGCAGATCGGCCGGCACCCAGTCGGGCCAGGGCACGGGGTGGCCCGGGCGCTCGGGCAGGCGGCGGACATGCCGAGCCTGGGGGCGACCGGCGAGCACGGCATCGGGGGAGGGCATCGACGTCATCCTGCCTCTCCCCCCTGACGGGCGTGTACGGCCCTTGCGTAGGATTCCGCGAAGTTTCGGACCGTTACACGGTCCATGGCCCATGCCTCGAGGAGACCCATGCCCAGCCCCCTGTCGATCGACCTCACCGGGATGAACCTCATCACGGTCGCCGTGGTCGCCGTGATCGCCGTCCTGGCGCTGCTCGTCGCCTTCGTGCTGGTGCGGGAGGTCCTCTCCGCCAGCGAGGGCACCGAGCGCATGAAGGAGATCGCCGCAGCGGTGCAGGAGGGTGCAGCGGCCTACCTCAATCGCCAGTTCAAGACCCTGGCGATCTTCGCCGTCATCGTCTTCTTTGTGCTCTTCGTGCTACCCGCAGAGACGATGAGCGAGCGCATCGGTCGCAGCATCTTCTTCCTCGTGGGTGCCGTCTTCTCGGCTATCACCGGCTACATGGGCATGTGGCTGGCCGTGCGCGGCAACGTGCGCGTGGCGGCTGCCGCCAACGAGTCCGGCGAGCAGAAGGCCATGAAGATCGCCTTCCGCACCGGTGGCGTGGCCGGCATGTTCACCGTCGGCCTCGGCCTGCTCGGTGCAGCCATCGTCGTCCTCGTCTACAAGGGTGAGGCGCCCAAGGTGCTCGAGGGCTTCGGCTTCGGCGCGGCGCTGCTCGCCATGTTCATGCGTGTCGGCGGCGGCATCTTCACCAAGGCAGCCGACGTCGGCGCCGACCTCGTGGGCAAGGTCGAGCAGGGCATCCCCGAAGACGACCCCCGCAACGCCGCCACCATCGCCGACAACGTGGGCGACAACGTCGGCGACTGCGCCGGCATGGCTGCGGACCTCTTCGAGTCCTACGCCGTGACCCTCGTCGCGGCCCTGATCCTCGGCAAGGCGGCTTTCGGCGAGCTCGGCCTGGTACTCCCGCTGGTGATCCCCGCGATCGGCGTCGTCACCGCCGTCATCGGCATCTTCGCCGTGTCCCCCCGCGCCTCTGATCGCTCCGGCATGAGTGCGATCAACCGTGGCTTCTTCATTTCCGCGGTGATCTCGGCCCTGCTGGTGCTGGCCGCGGTCTTCTTCTTCGTGCCGAGTTCGTGGGCCGACATCAGTTCCATCGGCGGCATCGCGGCCGAGACGCTGGCCGAGGGCACGCCCATCGACCCGCGCTGGTACGTCCTGGGATCGGTCATCATCGGCATCGTTCTCGCGGCACTCATCCAGCAGCTCACGGCGTACTTCACCGAAACCAACCGTCGTCCGGTCGACGACGTCGCCAAGAGCTCCCTCACCGGCCCCGCCACCGTGATCCTGTCCGGCATCTCGGTCGGCCTCGAGTCGGCGGTGTACTCCGCTCTCCTCATCGGCGCGGCCGTCTACGGCGCCTACCTGCTCGGTGGCGGCGTGGTCGTGCTCGGCCTCTTCGCCATCGCTCTCGCGGGCACCGGCCTGCTCACCACGGTCGGCGTGATCGTCTCGATGGACACCTTCGGCCCGGTCTCCGACAACGCCCAGGGCATCGCCGAGATGTCCGGCGATGTCGAGGGCGAGGGCGCCGCGGTGCTCACGCGCCTCGACGCGGTGGGCAACTCCACCAAGGCCATCACCAAGGGCATCGCCATCGCCACCGCCGTGCTGGCGGCCACGGCCCTCTTCGGCTCGTTCCGTGACGCTGTCGTGGGCGCCACCGCCTCGGCGGGTGAGGCCGCTGGTGCCTCGATCAAGAGCATCGCCGACCTTCTGCAGTACTCCGGCATCCTCGACGTGGCCAACCCGGCCAATCTCGTGGGCCTGATCATCGGCGCCTCGGTCGTCTTCCTCTTCTCCGGGCTCGCGATCAACGCTGTGTCGCGTGCGGCCGGCGCGGTCATCTTCGAGGTGCGCCGCCAGTTCCGCGAGCACCCCGGCATCATGGAGGGCACCGAGAAGCCCGAATACGGCAAGGTCGTCGACATCGTCACGCGTGACTCGCTCCGCGAGCTCATCACGCCGGGTCTTCTCGCTGTGCTCACCCCCATCGCCGTCGGCTTCGGCCTCGGCGTGGGCGCGCTGGGCTCCTACCTCGCCGGCACCATCGCGACGGGCGTCCTCATGGCGGTCTTCCTGTCCAACTCCGGTGGAGCGTGGGACAACGCCAAGAAGTACGTCGAAGACGGCCACTTCGGTGGCAAGGGCTCGGAGGCGCACTCGGCCACCGTCATCGGCGACACCGTGGGCGATCCCTTCAAGGACACCGCCGGCCCGGCCATCAACCCGCTCATCAAGGTCATGAACCTCGTCGCGCTGCTCATCGCGCCCGCGGTCGTGGCCATGTCGATCGGGGAGGGCGCCAACACGGTCCTGCGCTGGGCCATCGCCATCGGCGCTGCGCTCATCGTCGTGGTGGCGGTGATCATCTCCAAGCGCCGTCCGATCGCGGTCGGCGAGGAGAAGGTGACCTCCGCGCCGTAGGGGCTGTCCCGTTCCGCGGGACGGACCCGCGCTCCTCACCCCCGTAGGGGGTGGGCAGCCGGACGTGTCGCGGCACATTTGACAGGGGTGCCCCCCGACCCCGCACACTCCCCCGGCGGACCTCACCGCCCGGTGAGTGCGGATCAGAAGTGGAGTCGGAGTGGCAACGGAGCGCGTGCTCGTCATCGTGGAGTCGCCTGCCAAGGCGAAGACGATCGCGG
>CAINGG010000127.1 GCA_903848435.1 uncultured Actinomycetes bacterium
TTGACTTCACCGACGGCAATGTGCGCATAGACGACGTACGCTCCGTCGTGGCCGGCGATCATGCCTGGGGTCCAGGTCTGCTCGTCAAAGGAACTGTCGGCGGAATCACCACCGACGCATGGCTGGTCTAGGTCACCACCAGCGCGCAACTGCCAGCGTCAGCAGCGGAGCGATCACGAGCGCCGGCAGCAAGTCGGCGACGGCGATGCGCGACACCTTCAGCAGCCGCAGTGAGACACCGATCAGCAGCACCCCGCCAGTCGCGGTGATGGCGGCGATCGCAGATGCTGCGAGCACCGATCCCACCACCGCGCCCAGCAACGTGAAGACGCCCTGCACCACCCCGACTGACAGCGCCGAGAAGGCAACGCCCCAGCCGAGAGATGCCGCGAACGCGATGGAGGCAAATCCGTCGAGAACCGACTTCAGCGCGAGTTGATCGATCCCTAGACCGAGCCCATCGGAGAGCGAGCCGAGGATGGCGAGCGGGCCGATGCAGAAGAGCAGCGACGCATCGACAAACCCTTCGACGAATCGCGCCCTACCCGAGTCGTCGGAGGAACGACTCACCTTGGCTTGAACCCAGCCGCCGAGGCGCTCAACCCTGGACTCGATGTGAAGCAGGGAGCCGACGATGCCGCCGATCACCACCGAACCGAGAACGATCAGCAGAGGCGCGGCAGAGCCGACATCGGCCACCCAGTCTGCGTCTCGAAGTGCAATCACATTGAGGGCCGCGACAACCAAGGTGATGAGCCCCAAGGCCTGCGTGATGAGTTCGCGGGTGCGCTCGGGGAGCCGATGTCCGACCGCAACGCCCACCACCGTGCCGACGACGATGGCGGCCATGTTGAGCAGAGTTCCGAGTCCGATCACCGCGCGAGACTAGCGATAGCTCAGTAGTACGGCGTGTCGGGATCCACCTGCAGCGACCAGGCATTGATGCCACCGCCGACATGGATGGCATCGGAGAAGCCGGCACCGTGCAGCACGGCGAGCACCTCGGCCGAGCGGCCGCCCACCTTGCAGTGCAGCACGATCTGCCTGTCCTGCGGCAGCCTCTCCAGCGCCGAACCGTCGAGGAACTCGCCCTTGGGGATGAACTCCGCGCCGTCGATCGTGGCGATCTCCCACTCGATCGGCTCGCGCACGTCGATGAGCACGAAGTCGCGCTCGCCGCGCTCGCGTGCATCGAGCATCTCCTTGAGTTCGTGCACGGAGATCGTGGAATCGCGGGCCGCCTCGGCTGCCGCGTCGGAGATGACCCCGCAGAAGGCGTCGTAGTCGATGAGCTCGGTGACCGTCGCGTTGGGCGAGCAGACCGCGCAGTTCGGGTCCTTGCGGATGCGCACCTCGCGGAACGACATCTCGAGGGCGTCGTAGACCAGCAGCCGCCCGAGCAGCGGATCGCCGATGCCGGTGAGCAGCTTGATGGCCTCGGTGACCTGGATCGACCCGATCGTGCCGCACAGCACGCCGAGCACGCCGCCCTCCGCGCACGACGGCACCATGCCGGGCGGCGGGGGCTCGGGATACAAGCAGCGGTAGCAGGGGCCGTGTTCGGCCCAGAAGACACTCGCCTGCCCGTCGAAGCGGTAGATCGAGCCCCACACGTAGGGCTTGCCGAGCAGCACGCACGCGTCATTGACGAGGTAGCGGGTCGCGAAGTTATCGGTGCCGTCGACGATGAGGTCGTACTGCGCGAAGAGCTGCATGACGTTGCTCGAGTCGAGGCGCTCCTCGTGGAGGATGACATCGACGTAGGGGTTGATCTCCTTGACGGAGTCGCGCGCGCTCTCGGCCTTCGAGCGGCCGACATCACTTTGTCCGTGGATGATCTGCCGCTGCAGGTTGGACTCGTCGACCACGTCGAACTCGACGATGCCGAGGGTGCCGACCCCCGCTGCCGCGAGATACATCAGCGTCGGGCTCCCCAGGCCGCCCGCACCCACGCACAGCACCCGGGCGTTCCTCAGGCGCTTCTGCCCGGACATCCCCACGTCGGGGATGATCAGGTGACGGCTGTAGCGGCGGACCTCCTCGGCCGACAGGCCATCGGCCTGCTCGACGAGCGGGGGCAGTGACATCGGGGCTCCTCGGGGAAGACGTGCCCGTCCATGATGACCTTCCGGAGTCGGGCCCGCGCGTCCGGGTCCATGGTGAAGACTGCCGCCGTGAGCCGCCCCGTGATCGGAGTCTCGACCTACGTCGAGCCCGCCCGCTGGGGCGCCTGGGAGGTCCCGGCGGCCCTCTTGCACGAGTGGTACGTCGACGCCGTGCGCGAGGCCGGCGGACGGGCGGTGCTGCTGCCGCCTGACGTGGAAGATGCGGACGTCCTCGACCGCGTCGACGGGCTCATCCTCGTCGGCGGCGCCGACGTCGGCCCGGCCAACTACGGAGCCGAGCCACACCCGACGACCGACGAGCCGCGCGTGCAGCGCGACGCCAGCGAGATCCTGCTGTGCCGCGGAGCCCGCGAGCGTGACCTGCCGCTGCTCGGCATCTGCCGCGGACTGCAGGTGATGGCCATCGCCCACGGTGGCACCTTGATCCAGGACCTCCCCGACGCCGGCTACGGCCTGGCCCACCGCGTGAAGCCCGGCACCTTCACCGAGCACGACGTCACCTTCGCCGAGGGATCGCGCATCGCGGGCATCTACGGCACGACGACCCTGAGCACCAACTCCTCGCATCATCAGGGCATCGACGACCCGGGCACGCTGGTGCCCACCGGCTGGTCGCAGGACGGCCTGATCGAAGTGTGCGAGGTACCCGATGCGCATTTCGCGGTCGGCGTGCAGTGGCACCCCGAGCACCCCGACCGACGCGCCGCCGAACTCCCGCTCTTCCGCGCCCTCATGGACGCGGCCGCCACCTAACCGAAGGAGAGCACCATGCTGGTCGATGTCCGCCACGGCCCGGCGTTCGCCGTGGCTCGCTGCACGCTTGCCAACACCGAGCACGTCAAGGTCGAGTCCGGGGCCATGGCCGCCATGAGCGACGGGGTCACCCTCGACGCCAAGATGGAGGGCGGCTTCCTGAAGTCACTGGGGCGCAGCGCCCTCGGCGGCAACTCCTTCTTCGTCACGTCCTACACCGCCTCGAAGGACGGCGCCTGGGTCGATGTCACCGCGGTGCTCCCCGGCGACATCACCGTCATCGAGTCCACGCCCGAGCGACCCCTCGCGGTGACGCGAGGCTCCTGGCTGGCCAATGAGCAGAGCCTGGCCATGGACACCAAGTGGGGCGGTGCCAACAACCTCTTCGGCGGCGAGGGCGGCTTCGTCTCGCGCTTCGACGGGGCGGGCAAGGTCGTCATCGCGTCGTACGGCGCGCTCGACAAGCATGCGCTCAATCAGGGTGAGCGCATGGTCATCGACTCCGGCCACCTGGTCGCCTATGACGCCTACATCGCCATGCAGGCGCAGACCACCGGCGGGATCATGAAGTCGCTGAAGTCCGGGGAGGGCATCGTGCTGGAGATCACCGGCCCCGGCCTGGTGTGGACCCAGTCGCGCAATCCCAACGGGCTGATCACCTGGCTGACCAACGTGCTGCCTTTCAGCCGCAGCTAGTCGGCTCCTTCTTCGGGCTGGATGCGCACCTCACCTGCGCATTCAGCCCGAAGTCTGGCCTACAGGGGCGTGACGTAGGCGCCGGAGATGCCGCCGTCGACGAGGAAGTTCGACGCCGTGATGAACGACGAGTCGTCTGAGGCGAGGAAGGCCACGGCGGCGGCGATCTCGGACGGCTCGCCGAAGCGGCCGAAGGGGATGTGCACGTAGCGACGGGCCGCGCGCTCGGGATCCTTCGCGAAGAGCTCCATGAGCAGCGGCGTCTTCACCGGTCCCGGGGAGAGCGCATTGACGCGCACGCCCTGGCGCGCGAACTGCACGCCGAGCTCGCGCGACATCGCGAGCACGCCGCCCTTGGACGCCGTGTAGGAGATCTGCGACGTGGCCGCACCCATCGTGGCGACGAAGGACGCAACATTGATGATCGAGCCGCGACCCTGCTCGAGCATGTAGGGCAGCACCGCCTTGCAGCCGAGATAGACCGACGTGAGGTTGACGTCCTGCACGCGCTTCCAGGCATCGAGGCCGGTATCCAGGATCGAGTCGTCGTCCGGCGGGGAGATGCCGGCATTGTGGAAGGCAATGTCGATGGACCCGTACGTGTCGACCGCCACCTTGTACATCCGGTCGTTGTCCTCGGGCGACGTCACGTTGGCCTTGACGAAAGTGCCCCCGACCTCCGCGGCCGCGGCCTCGCCCGCCTTCTCGTCCATGTCGGCGATGACGACGTTGGCGCCCTCGCTGGCCAGGCGCTGGGCCGAGGCGAAGCCGATGCCGCTCGCTCCCCCGGTGATGAGGGCGGTGCGGCCGACCAGGCGCCGGCAGACGACGTCAGACATGGGGTTCCCTTCAGTCGGAGGAGATGAAGACGTTCTTGGTCTCGGTGAACGCATCGGCTGCGTCCGGGCCCAGCTCGCGCCCGAGCCCGGAGCGCTTGAACCCGCCGAACGGCGTCCAGTAGCGCACCGAGGAATGCGAGTTGACCGACAGGTTGCCCGACTCCACTCCGCGCGCCACTCGCAACGCGCGACCGACGTCGCGGGTCCAGATGGACCCGGACAGGCCGTAGTCGGAGTCGTTGGCCATGCGGATCGCGTCGGCCTCATCGTCGAACGGCACGACAACCACGACCGGACCGAAGATCTCCTCGCGGTACGCGCGATCCGCGGGCGATACCGGCGCGAGCACGGTCGGCGGGAACCACCATCCTGGGCCGTCGGGGCAACTGCCTCGGAACGCGACCGGTGCGCCGTCAGGCACGTAGGACGCGACGGTCTCGCGGTGGGCCGACGTGATGAGCGGGCCCATCTCGGCCGTGTCGAGCGAGGGATCCTCGACGCGCACGCCCTTGACGGCAGGCTCGAGCAGCTCCATGAAGCGATCGAAGGCCGAGCGCTGCACGAGGAAGCGCGAGCGCGCGCAGCAGTCCTGCCCGGCGTTGTCGAAGACCGAGTAGGGCGCGGTCGCCGCGGCCTTCTCGATGTCGGCATCCGCGAACACCACATTGGCACTCTTGCCGCCGAGCTCGAGGGTGAGCCGCTTGATCTGCGGGGCGCAGCCGGCCATGATCCGCTCACCGACCTCGGTGGATCCGGTGAAGACGACCTTGCGCACGAGCGGATGGGTGACGAAACGATCGCCCACGACCGAGCCCTTGCCGGGGATGACCGTGAAGACTCCCTCGGGAATGCCCGCCTCGAGGGCCAGCTCACCCAGCCGGATGGCGGTGAGCGGCGTGACCTCCGCAGGCTTGAGCACCACGGTGCAGCCGGCCGCGAGCGCCGGGGCGAAGCCCCAGCCGGCGATGGGCATCGGGAAATTCCAGGGCACGATGACGCCGACGACGCCGATCGGCTCCTTGAAGGTCATGTCGACGCCGCCGGCCACCGGGATCTGCCGGCCGAAGAGTCGCTCGGGTGCCCCCGAGTAATACGCGAGCACGTCGCGGACGTTGCCCGCCTCCCACCGCGCATTGCCGATGGTGTGCCCGGCGTTGGCGACCTCAAGGCGCGCCAGCTCCTCGTTGTGCTCCCCCACGATCTCGGAGAAGCGGCGCAGCAGGCGAGCGCGATCACCCGGGGCGACGTTGCGCCACGTGGCGAAA
>CAINGG010000128.1 GCA_903848435.1 uncultured Actinomycetes bacterium
AGCTGGCCGTCGCGCACGCTGATGGCGCCATTGCGCGTGGTCACCAGGCGGGCATCGGCATGCCCGGCGCCGAGGTCCACCGCCCGCTGCACCGCGGCCTCAATGGGCGTGGTCACTCCGGGTCCGGCTCGATCACGGGGGGAGGTTTCAGCACGAGGCTGAGAGGGATCAGGAGCAGGAGCACGTAGTTGCCCAGGTAGAACAGGAAGTAGCTGGCCACCGCGGCGAGGAGGAAGACGCTCGTGTAGGCGCTGCCGCGCCATCGAGCACGCGAACGCTGGACGGCGTCCCAGTACGGACGATCCTTGGGCGCGATGAGTTCGGGGTGCCGCGTCATGTGTCTGGCCGTCGCGGCGCCGATGAACGAGATATAGGCCAAGGTGAGCCAGTACATCATCGCCGGTCCGACCAACTCACCTGCCTGTGCCAGATCCGACGAGAAGGGAGTGGACTCGTAGAGACGGCTGGGCCAGGGCAGGAAGACGAAGCCGAGAAGCCACAGCATGATGAGCCAGAAGAGAGCGCTGTCGTAGGCAATGAGGTGGTTCACGATTCGGTTGTGGACGCTCCACATCACCGCCACGACCAGGAACGTGAGGACGAAGGTCTGGATTTGACCCCAGTTGGCCTGGATCACGTCCCACATCGTCTGGCCGTCCTGCGGCCCGGCGATGTCGACCAGTTGCAGCGCGAGCAGGGTGATGGCCACAGCCACGACGGCGTCGGAGAAGTTGATCAGACGATCGAGCGAGCGACCTGACCGCACCGGACCCCACGCCATGCCGTGATCCTGCCATGCAGCACCCGTTGTCAGGCGTGACCCACGCAAGCGCTAGCGTCCCCGACCGGGAGGACGAGATGGCAGGCGTGGCGCTGGTCACCGGTGGCAACCGGGGGATCGGCCTTGCGACGGCCCAGACCCTGCAGGCCGCTGGATTTCAGACGGTGATCGGCTCGCGAGCCGGCGAGGGCGTGGGCGGCCTCCCAGCAGTGGCCTTGGACGTGAACTCGACCGAGTCGGTCGATGCAGCCTTCGACTCCGTTGAAGGCGGGCACGGCACGGTCGACATCCTGGTCGCCAACGCGGGCATCACCCGCGACGGGCTCATCATGCGCATGCCCGACGACGACATCAGCGACGTACTCGAGACCAATCTCGTGGGAGCCCTCCGGTGCGCACGGCGAGCGTCGCGCGGCATGGTGCGCGCGAGGCGCGGGCGCATCATCTTCGTCTCGAGCGTCGTCTGGGCGCTGGGCTCGGCGGGACAGGTCAACTACGCCGCGGCCAAGGCAGGACTCGTGGGCGCGGCGCGTTCACTGGCACGTGAACTCGGACCGCGGGGTGTCACCGTCAACGTCGTGGCGCCTGGATTCGTCGAGACCGATATGACGGCCGTGTTGGGCGACGAGCGAACGGCCGAGATCCTGCGTCAGGTCCCGCTCGGACGTCTGGCCCACCCGGATGAGGTGGCCAAGGTCATCGCCTTCCTCGCGAGCGAGGACGCGGCCTATGTCACCGGCGCGGTCATCCCCGTCGACGGCGGACTCGGCATGGGGCACTGAGGGGAGACACGATGGGCATCCTCGACGGCAAAACGATCCTGGTGACGGGTGTACTGACCGACCAGTCGATTGCCTTCCACGTGGCGCGGCTGGCCCAGGAGCAGGGTGCCGCGGTCGTCCTGACCTCGTTCGGGCGAGCGCTGTCCCTCACCCGACGATCCGCGACTCGCCTTCCAGCGGAGGCGCCCCTGGTCGAACTCGACGTCACCTCGACAGACGACCTGGACGCCCTGGCCGCGCGGGTGGCTGAAGTCGCGCCTCGACTCGATGGCGTGGTGCACTCCATCGGGTTCGCACCCGAGAGCGCCCTGGGCGGCAGGTTCCTGTCGACACCGTGGATCGATGTGGCGACCGCGTTGGAGGTGTCGGCGTACTCCCTGAAGTCCCTGGCAGTCGCGTGCCGCCCGCTCATGGGTCCTGGCGGGTCGATCGTCGGCCTCGACTTCGATGCGACGGTCGCGTGGCCGACGTACGACTGGATGGGCGTCGCCAAGGCAGCCTTGGAGTCGACGTCGCGCTACCTGGCACGCGACCTGGGGCCGGAGGGCATTCGGGTCAACCTGGTGGCTGCGGGCCCGATCCGCACGATGGCCGCCAAGAGCATCCCGGGCTTCTCCGACTTCGAGCAGGTGTGGCAGGGGCGAGCTCCGCTGGGCTGGGACCTGGACGATCCAGAGCCGGCCGCGCGGGCGTGCGTGGCATTGCTGTCCGACTGGTTTCCCGCGACTACCGGTGAAATCGTCCATGTGGACGGCGGCGTGCACTCGCAGGGAGCGTGACGTGCGTCGGCTCGTCCTGCTGCGCCACGCCAAGTCCGACTACCCCCCCGGCATCCCCGATCACGATCGTCCCCTCGCCGATCGTGGCCGACGGGATGCGCCGGCAGCGGGGGAGTGGATTGCCGGACACGTGGGCGATGTCGACCGAGTGCTGGTATCCAGTGCTGCCCGCGCCCAGCAGACCTGGGCGTTGGTGGCGCCCCACGTCAGCGTCTTGGACAGCGTGATCACCGAGCCGGGAATCTATGAGGCGTCCACCGCGGAACTGGTGGACATCGTGGGAAGCCTGCCGGATACGGCGACGACGGTCGTGCTCGTCGGTCACAACCCGGGCTTCGAGGACCTCGCCGCGCGGCTGGCCATCGACGGCGACCCTGATGCGATCGGGCGCATGGCCGTGAAGTACCCCACTTCAGGCATCGCATTGCTCGACGCGGAGGGCACGTGGGGCGATCTCGTGCGAGGCGCGCGGCTGAGTGCCTTCGCCGTGCCGCGCGGCTGACTCACCGCGGGTGTCGCACCCGCAGGCCGTCGGCAGCATCCGCCTCCTCGATCTCGTCACGGGTGATGCCCAGCAGGAAGAGCACCGAGTCGAGATAGGGAGTGGTGAGCGAGGTATCAGCGGCATCCCGGACGGCTGGCTTCGCGTTGAAGGCAACGCCCAGTCCGGCCGCGTCGAGCATGTCGATGTCATTCGCGCCGTCTCCGACAGCGATCGTTCGAGAGAGGGGTACGTCGAACTCCGCGGCGAACTCCTCCAGGGCGCGCCGCTTGCCGGCCCTGTCGAGGATGTCTCCGAGGACGCGCCCGGTGAGACGTCCGTTGGCGACCTCGAGCCGATTGGCGCGAATCCGATCAACGTCGAGCTCTGCGGTGACGGGGACCACCACCTCTTCGAATCCGCCGGACACGAGGCACACGTGGTAGCCAAGGCGCTTGAGGGTGCGGCACAGGGTACGTGCGCCCGGGGTCAGGCGCACTGCCCCGGCCACCTCGGCAAGTGCCTGGACGGGAAGACCTTCCAGCGCTGCCACGCGACGTCGTAGGGACTCGGCGAAGTCGATTTGGCCGTGCATAGCACTCTCGGTGATCGCCGCGACCGCCTCACCCTGACCAGCCGCCTGCGCAAGCAGGTCGATCACTTCGTCCTGGATCACGGTGGAGTCGACATCCATGACGATGAGCCGTTGGCCGCGCCGGTTGAGCCCGGCATGCTCGACGGCGACGTCGACGCCCAGCGCCCGCGACTTCTCCGCCAGGGACCGACGCAGGCCGCTGACGTCCTGCTCTCCGGAGCCCTCGAACACGACCGCCGTCACCGGGTAGGACGCAATCCTGCGGATGCGGTCGATGTTCCAGCCGCGCTCAGCGAGCTCGACCGTGAGGTCGGCAACCGCTCCGGGGGGCAGCGGGGCGCCCATCACAGTGACATTGATGCGCCCGCGGCTGGCCGCGACCTCCTCAGGCGCTCCCGGGAGCGTCTCGACCTCCATCCCGACGCGAGTGGCCACTTCGTGCACGACCGCTCGCACGTCGCCGACATCGGCGCTATCGACACCCAGGAGGACGGCCAAGATGAGGCGGCCACGCACCACGAGCTGCTCCATGTCGAGCACAACGGCGCGCGTGTGGCGGAGTGCGTCGAATACCGCAGCGGTCACGCCCGGACGATCGCGGCCGCTGATGATCGCCAGCAGGGTTCCGTCCACGGCAGGACCCTAAGGGCCTGCGCACGCCCGAGGCGCCCCCAGGGTGCGGGGTCCCGGATAGGTTGGCCGTGTGTCGGATGTCGTCATCGCCATGAGCGGCGTGCGCGTTCGCCGTGGCACAGCCTGGATCCTGAGCGATGTCGACTGGACCGTCCGCGCCGACGAGCGCTGGGTTCTTCTCGGTCCCAACGGGGCCGGGAAGTCGACCCTCATCAATATCGCCGCGACGCGGCTGCACCCCACGAGGGGCAGTGTGACGATCCTCGGCGAGACACTCGGCCTGAGCGATGTCTTCGACCTGCGACCCCGCATCGGGCTGGTAGGTACCAGCCTCACCGAGACGATTCCGGCTCGCGAGAAGGTCCGCGACGTCGTCCTCACCGCGTCGTGGGGGATCACCGGTCGGTGGCGTGAGGAGTATGCCGACGCCGACCTGCGCCGTGCCGACGGACTCCTGGCGCTTCTCGGCATCGCCGATCTCGCCGACCGCGCGTTCGGCTCGCTGTCCGATGGCGAGCGGAAACGTGCGCAGATCGCTCGCGCGCTGATGAGCGACCCGGAGATGCTGCTGCTTGATGAGCCCGCGGCGGGACTGGACCTGGGCGGTCGAGAGGCCCTCGTGCAGCGCCTGTCTGCCATGGCCACATCACCGGACGCGCCGACGAGCGTCTTGGTCACGCACCATGTCGAGGAGATCCCGGTGGGAACGACGCACGCCATGCTGCTGCGCGAAGGACGCGTCGTCGCACAAGGCGTCGTCTCCGATGTCCTGACCGGCGAGCACCTGACAGCGGCATATGGCCTGCCTATCGATGTCGAGCGACGGGAGGGGCGGTGGCTCGCGCGCGCACGAGCGTAGGCACACGTCGGTGGCTCTTCGGCGACCAACTCGGACCGCATTTCCTCGGATCCGCCCAGGCTCCCGGAGACGACGGAACGCAACCCGTGCTGCTAGTGGTGAGCCGGGCAGCTTTCCGCCGGCGCCGCTACCACCGCGCGAAGGCACAGCTGGTGCTCTCGGCCATTCACCATCGCGCCGCAGAGCTTGGCGATCGAGCGCAACTCATTGTTGCCGACACCTATCGCGATGCGGTGGCATCGGTGGACGAGCCACTGAGCGTGGTCGACCCCACGTCGTGGGCGGCGCGTCGCCTGGTGCGCGGCCTGGGTGCAGACGTGCTTCCGTCGCGTGGATTCGTGTCAAGCGAGGCCGAGTTCGGCGAGTGGGTCGCACAGCGGGGTCGCCGACGCTTGCTCCAGGAGGACTTCTATCGCTGGGCCCGGACGCGCACCGGCGTCTTGATGGACGGCGACGAGCCGGAAGGCGGCCGGTGGAACTTCGATGCCGACAACCGGCTTCCTCCGCCCAAGGGCGCCACGACGCTCGGGCTGCCGCACCCGTGGCAGCCGACTGAGGATGACATCGATGCGCGCGTGCGCGACGACATGCGGCGATGGGAGACGGAGGACGGCATCGAATTCGGGGGCCGCGCGGGACCTCGCCTGTTCGCCGCGACGCGTGCCGAGGCGCTTGCTGCACTCGATGATTTCGTCGCCCATCGCCTTGCCGAGTTCGGACCCTACGAGGATGCCGCGCTGACGGGCGACTGGGCCATGGCGCACAGCCTGCTGTCGGCGCCCCTCAACCTCGGGCTGCTTCACCCCATGGAGGTGATCGACCGGGTCGTCGCCGCCTTCCGGGACGGCCCGGCACCACTGGCCAGCGCCGAGGGATTCGTCCGGCAGGTGATGGGCTGGCGCGACTACGTGTGGCACCTGTATTGGCACTTCGGCGAGGACTACGTCAAGGACTCCAACGCCCTTGATGCCCACACGCCACTGCCGCCATGGTTCGACCGCCTTGATGCCGATGCCGTGGAGGCGCGCTGCCTGTCGTCGAGCCTTGCGGACGTGCGGGATCGAGCTTGGAACCACCACATCCTGCGCCTGATGGTCCTGGGCAACTGGGCACTGCAGCGTGGCTACGACCCGCAAGCGACGACCGAGTGGTTCACCCGCAACTACGTCGATGCCTACCCGTGGGTGATGGCAGCCAACGTTGTCGGGATGGCGCTGTACGCCGATGGGGGTCGCATGGCGACCAAGCCCTACGCAGCGGGCGGCGCCTACATCAATCGCATGACGGATTGCTGCAAGGGCTGCGCCTATCGGCCTGGCGACCGCGTCGGCGCGCGAGCCTGCCCGTTCACGGCGGGCTATTGGTGGTTCCTGGATCGCCAGGCACCGCTACTGAAGGGCAACCACCGTCTTGCCCAGCCGCTGGCCTCCTTGACGCGTCTGGCCGATCGCGCCGCGCTGGTCGAGCAGGAGGATGCCCGCGGAGACACCGCGCCATGATCGAACCGCAGGCCGTCGACATCGCCGACCCGCGCCTGGCGGCGTACCGCGATCTCACCGATGTGCAGATGCGCAGTGCGATCGAACCCCGTGAAGGATTCTTCATGGCGGAAGGCCTGCTCGTCATCGAGCGCTGCGTCACGGCCGGCCTGCCCGTCATGTCGGTGCTCACGGCGGCGAAGTGGCTGGATCGACTCTCGGTCGTCCTCGGTGACTTCACCGGACCCGTCTACGTCGTGGACGAGGAACCGCTGCGGGAGCTCACCGGCTTCCGGGTCCACCGCGGGGCGCTGGCCTGCGTGCGTCGACCCGACGCTCGGCGACTGGACGACATCGCCTCCCTGGAGGGGGATCTCATCGTCCTCGGCGACCTCGTCGACCACACCAATGTCGGCTTGGCGATGCGCTCGGCCGCCGCCCTGGGCCTTGCCGGCGCCGTGCTCTCGCCCGCCTGCGCCGACCCCCTGTATCGCAGGGCGATCAAGGCGTCCATGGGCGCTGTCCTCACGCTGCCGTGGGCACGTGGCCATGCCTGGCCGGATCTTCTTGCCAACCTGGGCGACCGCACGGTGCTGGCGCTCACCCCCGATCCATCAGCCGCGGACCTCGCAGACGTACTGGCCTCAGCGGACGATCGACCCGTCGCGCTGGTCGTCGGCACCGAGGGGCCCGGTCTGGATCCTGAGGCGGCGCGCATGTGTGACGCGAGGGCGCGCATCCCGATGCAGGGCGACGTCGACTCCCTCAATGTGGCCGCTGCCGTGGCCGTCGCATGCTATGCACTGCGCATGCGGAGACAGGGATGAGCACCGGGCGCCTTCTGCTGGTGCGCCACGGCGAGACGGAGTGGAGCAAGACGGGACGGCACACCGGGCGCAGCGATATCCCGCTCACGACAGCGGGGGAGCAGCGCGCTGAGTCGCTGCGACCGCGTCTCGCCGACCTGCAGCCATCGTTGATCCTGTGCAGTCCGCTCCAGCGCGCTCAGCGAACGGCGCAGCTCGCGGGACTGTGGCCGGTCGAGACGGACGACGACTTGCTCGAATGGGACTACGGCGCCTGGGAGGGTCGTACGACGGCGGACATCCGGGCCGAACTCGGGGACGCCGATTGGACCGTCTGGCAGGGGCCGATACCGCCCGGTGACACGGGGGGCGAGCAGCCCGAAGACGTTGCCATACGCGCCCAGCGAGTCCTGCGGCGCTGCGCCCCGATCCTGCACGACGGGGGAGTCTGCGCACTCGTCGCGCATGGCCACGTCCTGCGGATCCTCACCGCCACGTGGCTGGGCCTGCCCGCGCGGGACGGACGCCTGTGGGTCCTCGACGCCGGCGCTTTCTCGACGCTCGGGTTCGAACGCACGCAGCACGCCATCCTGACGTGGAACTGCTGAACGAGCGTTCAACCCCTAGGATGGGCCGATGTCCCCGCTGAGGCTGTCTGCCCTGGTTGCCGCCTGCGCTCTCATCGGCGGGTGCGCGTCCGGGGC
>CAINGG010000129.1 GCA_903848435.1 uncultured Actinomycetes bacterium
ACCCCACGTGCGGGACTTGCGCTCGCCCATCAGGTCGTCGAAGTTCATCTTGCCCATGCGGTGGGCCTGCGATGACACCGTGACCACCCGCGATCCTGGACGCAGGGCGTCGAGCAGGCGTCCGGTCAGGGCGAAGTGCCCCAGGTGGTTCGTGCCGAACTGCATCTCGAAGCCATTGGCCGTGCTGCGCTTCGGGATGGCCATGACACCGGCGTTGTTGATGAGCAGGTCGAGGCCGTCGGGATTCGACTCGCGCCACAGCCATGCGAATTCATCGATCGAGGCAAGGTCAGCGAGATCGAGTCGACGTACCTCGACATCGGCATCCGGCGTTCGCGCTCGGATGTCGGCTGCCGCCTGCTCGCCCTTGCCGGTGTCGCGGACCGCCATCGTGACGGCCGCCCCCTTCTGGGCGAGGGCCAGTGAGGTCTCGTAGCCCAGACCTGAGTTGGCGCCCGTGACGATGACACGGCGACCCGCCTGATCAGGGATATCCGCGGCAGTCCACTTCTGGCTCATGCCCCCAGTGAACAGGGACCGGCTCATGACCGCACCCGCGGGGCGCCCCGGTGGGGCATCCCCTAGTGTCGGAGGATCAATCGATCGTTGGAGGTCTAGGTCATGAAGCGTCTGCTGGGAGTCATCGTCAGTGTCGGAGTGGCCGGTGCCCTCCTGGCGCCCGCCACCGCAGCTGTCGCTGCTGATCCGAAGCCCATTGGCGTGACCGCGGTGCAGGTCAACTACGACGTGACCAAGGCACTGCTCGCGGCCAACGTCGTCGTGAACGGCGAGAGCCCCGGCGGCAGCACGATCCTGGATCCGGGCAAGCTCGCCCTGGAGTTCCCAGCGACCGGCATCAAGAACGGCAAGATCTCCCACAGCGGCGCCCTCTTCCTCTCGCACTACGGCTCGATGGGATGGCGCACCGTGGTCGTGACCAACCTGACCGCCGACCCGGCCAAGGGCACGCTCAAGGGCCGCGTCTACGCCACCGACACCGACCTGGGCACCGCGACGATCTTCACCCTCGCCAAGGTCAAGACCTCGGGCACGACGACGACCTACACGGTCAAGCTCGGCCCCGGCGTCGCGGGCATCCTCAACTCATCGCTGGGGGTCCACGCCTTCGCCGAAGGGATGCGCATCGGATCGGGCGCTACGACGATTGCGCCAGCTTAGCCCGCTGGCCTTGACTCACCCCTGATCGTCGGGGACCCTGGCGGGGTGCGCCCTGTGACCATTGTGCTCGCCGCTGCCCTCCTGCCTACGGCTTTCTTGGCGGCCCCCGCCCAGGCGGCGGGTGGCACGCTCACGGCCTCGATGAACCTCGAGACCGGCCTGGCGACGGTGGTGGCCTCCTCCGGATTCGGCGCATTCGCCGAGGACGAAGAACTCCACATCACGTCGGAAACTCCCGGCGGCTACACCATCACCCTGGTCGGTACGCCGACCCACACCCTCGTGGCCGGTGCCAACTGCGTCCGGTGGACGTCGACGAAGGTCGTCTGCAGTTCGGTCGTGGTGGTGCCCAAGCTGGCGGTGAGCGTCGACCTGTCGGTCGCGACCGGGCCTACGACGACCGCCATCATCGATGGCGCCTTCACGCCAGCCCTCACCTTCGCGGGTGGCTCCGGTGCTGACTACGTCCAGGGCGGCTCTGCCGCGGATGAGATGCTCGGCGGTCCTGGCGACGACGACCTCTTCGGTGGCCCGGGAGACGACAAGATCTCCGGCGACGCGGGTGCCGACAATATCGACGGCGAAGAGGGCA
>CAINGG010000130.1 GCA_903848435.1 uncultured Actinomycetes bacterium
GCCAACCTTGCCGAGCAGCCCACTCCGCGGACGTGGCGGCAGTGGTGGATCGACTGGGATGCCGCCCCCGGACGCCACATCCTGGCGGTGCGGGCAACCAATGGCCTCGGCGAGACGCAGACGAGCGAGGTGCGAGACGTCATTCCCGCCGGAGCGACGGGCTACGACCAACTGGTCATCGACGTCGTATAGCGCATGTACCGCGCGAACGACCCCCGCGAGCGTCCAGCCTTTTGACATGGCGATGACGGAGAAGACGCCGCCGGTCATAGGAGGATGTGCGGGCTACTCCCTCTCGCAGCCGTGGCGGTCGGCATCAAAAACACGAGCCCGGCGTACTCGCTGGCTTCCAGCTGGATCGCCGACAGGTCAGCCGACGCCAAATCCCGCAACTTGTTGCCCTCTGCCGCGCTTTCGGCCCCACCAGACGCGGCGGAAGGCGACAAGTTGACGGTGGGGGCTAAACCCGGGCGATCGCGCGATCGACGAGGGCGGCCATCTGCGCGCCCATGTCGATCCCGGCGGCAGACAGCGCCTGCGGCACCAGCGACGTCTCGGTCATGCCGGGCGCGACGTTCACCTCGAGGAAGTGCACGGTGCCGTCAGCGCTCACGATGAGGTCCGAGCGCGACCAGTCGCGCAGCCCCAGCGTGCGATGCACGGTCAGCGCCGCCTCCGCAGCAGTCGCTGCGACCGCAGCATCCAGGCGCGCGGGCACATAGAACTGCGTCGTGCCGGCCGTGTAGCGCGCGGAGTAGTCATAGAGCCCACCATCGGGCACGATCTCGACCGCGGGCAGTGCCACCGGGCCATCGGCGGTCTCGACCACGCCGACCGCGACCTCGGTGCCCTCAACGAACCGCTCCAGCAAAGCGACGTCGCCGTAGGCGAAGGCACCCACCATGGCGGCGGGGAGTTCGTCGGGCGTGCGCACGACGCTGACGCCGAGTGCGGAGCCGCCGCGCGTGGGCTTGACGACGAGCGGGAAGCCCAGGCCGCGCTCAAGGGCCGCCATGACCGCGGGCGCGCCGAGTTCGCGGAACGTCGCGTGCGGCAGCGCCACCCACTCGGGGGTCGCGACACCGGCACGGCGTACCAGCGTCTTGGCCACCGCCTTATCGAAGGACAGCCGGCAGGCGTTGGGACGCGAGCCAACGTAGGGCAAGCCGAGGCACTCAAGCACATCGCGGACCGCTCCGTCTTCGCCCGCAGCGCCGTGAAGCAATGGCACCACGCAGTCGGGGGCGTTGTCGGCGAGGGAACTCAGCAGCATCGCATCCACGTCACGCTCGTGGACCTCCCAGTCGGGGCGCGCGGAGCGCAGTGCCTTGGCCACGCGCCGGCCCGAACGCAATGACACGTCGCGCTCGGCGGATAGGCCGCCGGCCAGCACCATCACCTGCATGTCAGCCCATCGCTAGAGGAGGTTGGGGGCGGGACCCTCATGTCCCGCGGCATCGCGCGTGACCCTGCCGGTTCCGAATGTCGCCGAGATGTCCAGTTCGCCCTCGATGACGCCGGCCAGTCGGCGCACGCCCTCGCGAATGCGCTCAGGCTCGGGGTAGCAATACGACAGGCGCAGCGAGTCGCGACCTTGGCCATCGACATAGAAACCGGTGCCGGGCACGTAGGCGACGAGCGCAGCGATCGCTCGCGGCAGCATCGCCTTGCTGTCGAGTCCCTCGGGCAGCGTCACCCA
>CAINGG010000131.1 GCA_903848435.1 uncultured Actinomycetes bacterium
CCGTCGACGTGGTGCTCAACCCGCTCGGCGTACCCGGCCGCATGAACGTCGGCCAGATCCTCGAGACGCACCTTGGCTGGGTCGCCCACTCGGGCTGGGAGGTCGATCCGAGCGATCCGCGCGCGGCGCGGCTGTCCGACGACGTGCGGTCCGGTGCACCGGGCACTCGCGTCGCGACGCCGGTCTTCGACGGCGCCAAGGAGGACGAGCTCGCGCTCGTGCTCGAGTCCACGCTGCCCACGGTCAACGGCGATCGACTCGTCGGGCCTGACGGCAAGGCGAGCCTGCTCGACGGCCGCACCGGCGAGCCGTTCCCCGGCCGCTTCACCGTGGGCTACATCTACATCCTCAAGCTGCTCCACCTGGTCGACGACAAGATCCACGCTCGCTCGACCGGCCCCTACTCGATGATCACGCAGCAGCCCCTGGGCGGTAAGGCCCAGTTCGGCGGCCAGCGGTTCGGCGAGATGGAGGTGTGGGCACTCGAGGCCTACGGCGCCGCCTACGCGCTGCAGGAGCTGCTCACCATCAAGTCCGACGACGTACTCGGCCGCGTGAAGGTCTACGAGGCCATCGTCAAGGGCGAAAACATCCCCGAGCCCGGTATTCCCGAGTCCTTCAAGGTGCTCGTCAAGGAAATGCAGTCGCTGTGCCTCAACGTCGAGGTGCTCTCCGGCGACGGCGTTGCCATCGAGATGCGCGACACCGACGAGGACGTCTTCCGGGCAGCAGAAGAGCTAGGCATCGACCTGTCGCGGCGTGAGCCGAGCAGCGTCGAAGAGGTCTAGGCACACCCACAACCGACAACAGACGCGTAACGACGAGACAAAGGACACAGGGTGCTCGACGTCAACTTCTTCGACGAGCTTCGCATCGGCCTGGCGACCGCGGACGACGTCCGCGCATGGTCGCACGGCGAGGTCAAGAAGCCCGAGACCATCAACTACCGCACGCTCAAGCCCGAGAAGGACGGACTCTTCTGCGAGAAGATCTTCGGGCCGACCCGTGACTGGGAGTGCTACTGCGGCAAGTACAAGCGCGTGCGCTTCAAGGGCATCATCTGCGAGCGCTGCGGTGTCGAGGTCACGCGCGCCAAGGTGCGCCGTGAGCGCATGGGCCATATCGAGCTGGCCGCTCCGGTCACTCACATCTGGTACTTCAAGGGCGTGCCCAGCCGTCTCGGCTACCTTCTCGACCTTGCCCCCAAGGATCTCGAGAAGGTCATCTACTTCGCCGCCTACATGATCACCAGCGTCGACGAGGAGGGCCGCCACGAGATGCTGCCCACGCTCGAGGCCGAGCTCGGCGTCGAGAAGGGCAAGATCGCCAAGCGTCGCGACGCCGACATCGATGCGCGCGCCAAGAAGATGGAGGCCGACCTCGCCGAACTCGAGGCCGAGGGCGCCAAGGCCGACGTCCGCCGCAAGGTGCGCGAGGCTGGCGAGCGCGAGATGGCGTCGTTGCGCCGTCGCGCTGACGCCGAGATCGAGCGCCTCGACAAGGTCTTCGACCGCTTCCGCACCCTCAAGGTCCAGGACCTCGAGGGCGACGAGCTCCTCTACCGCGAGATGCGCGATCGCTACGGCCGCTGGTTCGACGGCGGCATGGGCGCGCAGGCGATCCAGAAGCGCCTGGAGACCTTCGACCTCGAGGCCGAGGCGGAGAAGCTCCGCGAGATCGTGCGCAGCGGCAAGGGCCAGCGCAAGGCGCGTGCCCTCAAGCGGCTCAAGGTCGTGTCGGCGTTCCTCAACACCACCAACTCGCCGCTCGGCATGGTGCTCGACGCGATCCCGGTGATCCCGCCCGACCTGCGCCCGATGGTGCAGCTCGACGGCGGTCGCTTCGCGACGAGCGATCTCAACGACCTCTACCGCCGCGTGATCAACCGCAACAACCGCCTGAAGCGGCTCCTTGACCTCGGTGCGCCCGAGATCATCGTCAACAACGAGAAGCGCATGCTTCAGGAGGCTGTCGACGCTCTCTTCGACAATGGTCGCCGTGGGCGTCCGGTCACCGGCCCGGGCAATCGCCCGCTGAAGTCGCTCTCCGACATGCTCAAGGGCAAGCAGGGCCGCTTCCGCCAGAACCTGCTCGGCAAGCGCGTCGATTACTCCGGCCGTTCGGTTATCGTCG
>CAINGG010000132.1 GCA_903848435.1 uncultured Actinomycetes bacterium
AGAACGTCGAATCTCGGGATGAATTCCTCGCCGGCACCGGACAGAAGGGTGCGGTAGTCCCCTCTCACGGGCTGCGACGACATCTTGATCGTCTGCAGCAGGGTGGTGGGAGCGTCGACCAGACGCAGGGGGGCAGCCAATGCCCTCCCCATGACCTCGCGCGATACGCCCCAGACCGCTGCGAGTGCGGCGGTTCCCGCGATGAAGCGGCGACGTGACAGGCCCATGGCACCTCCGCTTCACATGGTAGACACGAAAGGTCACGTCCATGCCTAGCCGTGCCTGCTAGGTTCGCACCGCTAGCCCGGCGTCTGGAGGATCCATGTTCACGCGCTCTTTGCGTACCGGAATCGTCTTTATCTCGATGGGTGCGGTGGCCGTCTTCGGTCTCGCCACGCCAGCCCTAGCTGAGGCTCCGGGTGCTGTGCAGAATCTCCGCGCGATATCGCAGGAGAATCCCATTGACCCGAGCCAGCCGCTCGTGAAGCTGAGGTGGCAGGTGCCTACCACCGGCGGTGCTGTCAAGGTCTACCGCGTCTTCGTCGATGGTGTGCTGGTCGAAACGACTCGGTCCACCGAAGCCAACGTCACCGGGCCGCGACTCATCAAGGGCGTGAAGTACACCTTCGGTGTCCAGGCCGTGTCAGCGTCGGGTGCCTCGAAGCAGGTGGAGGTCGTCAAGCGGGCCGTGACGACACCGAGCGAGCCACTCAACCTGCAGGCCATACCCGGCGACGGCATCTTGAAGCTCTCGTGGGATGCGCCGCTCGACACGGGCGGTGGCCCCATCAAGCAATACCGCGTGATTGCCAGTTCCTTCCTTCCCGGGCGCGAACCCACCTGCACCCCGGCGCCCGTGACCGGCACTTCCTGCGTCATCAAGGGGCTTCGCAACGGCGTCACGTATGACGTCACGGTGCTGGCCCTCAACGCTGCCCTCAATGAACTCCCTGGCCTGGAGTCCGCCCCCGCCATCGGCATACCGAATTTCAGCCCGAGCGGCCCCCGCGAATTCCGCGTTCTTGCCGGCGGGTCTACGACGGCCACGCTGGCGTGGCAGGCACCGGAGACGATCGGTGGCGAAGCGATCCTTGGCTACACCATCTCGCTGTTCAACAACGAGGGATTCCGCTTCCCCAATCAGGCACCGGAGTACCCGCAGGTGAACGTCGGACCCGACGCGCGTCGCTACCGACTCACTGGACTCACCCCCGGCTTGCCCTACCAGTTCGGCATTCAGGCATACACCGCCACATCTCCCGGAGCCATGACCGTCAACGTGATGCACGATCCGATCGGCCTGCCGAGCAAGCCTGCCGTCGTCACGGTGACCGGTGTTGGCAACACCACTGTCAACCTCGAATGGGAGGACGGCGATCCGAGTGGTGGCTTGGAGTCGACGCACTACCGCCTGACGGCGACGCCGGTCGACCCGCCCGCAGGAGTCCTCACCGAAGAAATCGTGTGCCCGGTCAAGGCAACCAACGACGCCCCTGACTTTGAGTGCGCGGCCACCTATCTGTGGATGCGCCTGGTCAACGGCGTGACCTACTCCTTCACGGTGGCAGCGAAGAACAAGTTCGGCTGGGGCCCGACGTCGAACTATCCGGCCACGGCAACGCCCGAGGGTCCGCCCCCGCCTCCGCTGGTCTCGGCCGCGACGATCACGTCGCCCACGTCGATCACGCTCGCCTGGGACCCGTCGGTCACGGCCGGCGGTCCGGATGTGGGTGCGGTGACCTACACCGTCACCCTCAATGACGAGCCGGTGTGCCGCGATATCGCCGTGACGACCTGCGTGCTCACGGGACTCACCGAGGGAGATGACTACACGGTCAAGGTGATGGCGATCAACGAGGTCTTCGGGGGCGATCAATTCAGCACCTCCGAGATCATCGTCAACACCAATCCGATCCAGGTGGGGACCCCGTGACCTCATCACTTAGGCGCGCTCTGAGGATCCTGTCCGCTGGTGTGGCTACCGGCGCTGTCGCCGTGTCCGCTTCTGCTGCCCAGGCGCAGTGGAACTATCCGCCCACTCCGCAAGAGCAGGCCAGAGCCTTCGAACGCATGCTTACCCCCGATGACGCACCGAAGGTCCTCGACATCTCGGAGGGGACCGAATACACGACCAAGGCGCATGGCGGGCAGCACCAGTCCCTGTGCGACAAGAACGGCGTGGATATCCAGGGTCGTGTGACGAATCTGCTCTTCCAGGTCGAACTAGGCGAGACCAATCTGCGGACCGATCCCGTGGCCTTCGAGCAGAAGGTCTGGCCGTATCGCAACAATGCCGAGGCGCTGCGCGAATGGCAGTACATCGAAGCCCAGGCGAAGAAGTGTTTCGGTCGGTCATCGTGGCGCAGCGAGGCGGGCGATCCCATCCTGCACTACCTGTCCAATGGTCGGACGGACTTGGAGATCCAGGGCCGCACGGGTATCTGGATCTGGATCGATGCCCAGGGTGGCCGCTTCAGCAAGGAGAGCGAGGACGGCGGCTACTACGTCTTCTACCTTGTCGGTGACACGATCCAAAGCTTCGAGTACGACTATCCGGACAAGCGAGGACTTCCCTCGAGGATTCGCAACGCCGTCGACCAATTGGCCTGGGATCTCGCTGAGCGGTGGCTGCGCACCTCCTGATCCGAGGGCTAGCAGCGAGACCACGTAGGCTTGCCCGTCGTGGCCATCCCCGACGTTGCCGAGTCCCTGGGGGAACTCGAGCAGACGCTCTCGAGCATCGAGCAGGTCCTCGATGTGCCACGCCTGCAAGCGCGAGCCGACGAACTCGAGGCGGAGGCGTCTGCCCCCAACCTGTGGGATGACCAGGCCAATGCGCAACGCGTGACCTCGCAGTTGGCGCTCGTGCAGGGTGACATCCGCCGCGTAGAGAGCCTGCGTCGTCGTCTCGACGACCTCGGAGTGCTGGTCGAACTCGCCGAGAGCGAGGACGACCAGGCCACCTGGGACGAAGCGGCACGCGAACTCGACGGCCTGCGCCAGGCGATCGGCGAGATGGAAGTCCGCACCCTGCTCTCGGGCGAGTACGACGCGCGGGAGGCCCTCATCACGATCCGCTCCGAGGCCGGGGGCGTCGA
>CAINGG010000133.1 GCA_903848435.1 uncultured Actinomycetes bacterium
CATCCGGCGGCGCAGGATGCGTATGGCAACGTCGGAGGCGGGTACGCCGACAGGAGCCTGCGGCTTGTGCACCACGATCTCGACCACCTGCACGCCCGGGTGGGCCAGGCATCCATCAGCGATGCGCTGGGCGAGCGTCTCGATCAGGTCCACGGGATCTTGGGACAGGTGAGTGTGGACCATCTGCGCGATGTCGGCGTAATTGACGGTCTTGCCCAGATCGTCGTCACCGGCAGCCGCCGACGTGTCGACGCCTAGACGGACATCGGCGATGAAGGGCTGTCCGCGCAGGCGCTCCTCGGGCAGTACGCCGTGATGTCCATGGGCACGGATGCCGAGCACCTCGATCACGTCGATGCCGTCGCCCGGCTGCAGCGCGCTCACGATGGCCCGGCCCATGCGCGCGCCACCATCACGGCATCGTGGCTCGCGGCCACCTCGTGCACGCGAACGCCCCAGACCCCCGCTGCCGCGGCGAGAGCGGTGATCGCGTCGCCCGCGGCCTCGCGGCCCTCGAGGGGACGCGGCTGGCCGTCGCGGTCGGCGAGCAATTCGCCGAGGAAACGCTTGCGCGATGCGCCGAGCAGAAGGGGGCGCCCCAGGGCCATGAGCGCATCGAGGTCGCGCAGCAGCGCCCAGTTGTGCGCTGAGTCCTTGGCAAAGCCCAGGCCAGGGTCCACCACCACCCGATCGAGGTCGACGCCCGCTGACTGGAGTGCCCACAGACGCTGATCGATCTCGCGGCAGACGTCACTGACGACGTCGTCGTAGCTGGCGAGGGTCTGCATGATCGTGCTGGGCCCGCGCCAGTGCATGGCGATGTAGGGCACATCGACTCCGGCGAGGAAGGGCAGCATGTCGGGATCGGCTTGCCCGCCGCTGACGTCGTTGACGATGCATGCCCCGAGTGACACGCACCGTGCCGCGACGCTCGCGCGCATGGTGTCGATGCTGACCGGCACGGCATCGGCGACCAGTGCCTCCACCACGGGGAGCACCCGCGCGAGCTCCTCGGCTTCGGGGATGCGCTCGGCTCCGGGGCGGGTCGACTCGCCGCCCACGTCGACGATGTCAGCGCCCGCCTCGCGCAGAAGTCGCCCGCGCTTGATGGCATCGGTCGCGTCGTGCCAGCGGCCGCCGTCGGAGAAGGAGTCCGGGGTGACGTTGAGGATGCCCATGACCACCGTGCGATCCAGTGTCGCGAGGTCGCGGGGCAGGCCGACCGGATGGCGCACGCTAGCCCCCGAGCAGGGCCATGGCCTCGGCGCGCGTGGCCGGGTTGGCCAATGCGCCGCGGACGGCACTGGTGACCGTGCGCGCCCCGGGCTTGCGCACTCCGCGCATCGACATGCACATGTGCTCGCACGACAGCACCACGATGGCACCGCGCGGACGCAGGATACGCATGAGCGAGTCGGCAATCTGAGTCGTGAGTCGCTCCTGGACCTGCGGTCGCTTGGCAAAGACCTCGACGACGCGAGCGAGCTTGGACAGGCCCGTGATGCGGCCGTCATCGCCCGGGATGTAGCCGACGTGCGCGACGCCATGGAACGGCACGAGGTGGTGCTCGCACGTGCTGAAGACCTCGATGTCCTTGACGATCACCAGCTCGTCATGGCCGATGTCGAAGGTGGTGGTGAGGACTTCCTCGGCCGTCATGTGCATGCCGGAGAACATCTCGGCGTACGCGCGGGCAACGCGGGCGGGCGTATCGAGCAGGCCGTCGCGATCGGGATCCTCGCCGATGGCAAGCAGCAACTCGCGTACGGCGCGCTCGGCACGCTCATGGTCGAAGGGCGCCACAGCCGGGGGCTCGTTCGGCAAGGAGATGGGGTCGATGCCGGTGCGGCCGGTTACGAGGCGGTCGATGTCGGAGGTCATCGCGCCTCGGGACTGTCGGTGCTCGGCTGGACGGGTTCGATGGCATCGGCCGAAGGCAGCGCCTCGGGCACCGGTGCACCGGGCACGTGTCCGTTGGCATGACCATTGGAGTGACCGTTGGCATGGCCGTTGAGCAGCCGCTCCGGCGTATCGATGGGTCCGCGCACGTCGGGCTGGCGCAGCGATGATCCGGTCCATGCAGGTCGCGGCGAACGCAGGCGCAGGTCGGCGAAGACTGCCTCGACCTCGCCCTTGTCGAGGGTCTCCTTCTCGAGCAACTCCAGGACGAGGCGATCGAGCACGTCTCGGTTGGCGACGAGGACCTCGTAGGCCTCCTGGTGTGCGGTCTCGATGAGGGTGCGCACCTCCTCGTCGATGGCGGCCGCGACGTCCTCGGAGTAGTCGCGCACATGCCCCATGTCGCGACCGAGGAAGACCTCGCCCTGCTCCTGGCCGTAGCGAATCGCGCCGAGGCGCTCGGTCATGCCGTATTGGGTGACCATCGCGCGCGCGAGTGCCGTGGCCTTCTCGATGTCATTAGAAGCGCCCGTGGTGGGGTCGTGGAAGATGAGTTCCTCCGCGGCACGGCCACCCAGCATGTAGGCGAGCTGGTTGAGCATCTGGCTGCGCGTCGTGGAGTACTTCTCCTGGTCGGGAAGCACCATGGTGTATCCGAGCGCTCGGCCGCGCGGCATGATCGTGATCTTGTGCACGGGGTCGGTGCCCGGCAGCGCAGCTGCGACTAGCGCGTGACCGCCCTCGTGATACGCCGTGATCTTCTTCTCGTGATCATCCATCACTCTCGTGCGCTTTTGAGGGCCAGCGATCACGCGATCGATGGCCTCGTCGAGCGACTCGTCGTCGATCAGCGTCTTGTTGGTACGCGCGGTGAGCAGCGCGGCCTCGTTCAGCACATTCGCAAGGTCGGCGCCGGTGAAGCCGGGGGTACGCCGGGCCACGGCACGCAGGTCGACATCGTCGGCGATGGGCTTGCCGCGGGCATGGACCTGCAGGATCGCGTAGCGGCCCTCGAGGTCGGGGCGCTCGACGGCGATCTGGCGATCGAATCGGCCGGGACGCAGGAGAGCCGGGTCGAGGATGTCGGGGCGGTTGGTCGCGGCGATGAGGATGACGCCCGACGAGACGTCGAAGCCGTCCATCTCGACGAGCATCTGGTTGAGGGTCTGCTCGCGTTCGTCATGGCCGCCACCCAGGCCCGCACCGCGATGCCGCCCGACCGCGTCGATCTCGTCGACGAAGATGATGGCCGGCGCGTTGGTCTTGGCCTGCTCGAAGAGGTCGCGTACGCGACTGGCGCCGACGCCAACGAACATCTCGACGAAGTCCGAGCCGGAGATGGAGAAGAAGGGCACGCCCGCCTCGCCCGCGACCGCGCGAGCCAAGAGCGTCTTGCCCGTGCCGGGCGGGCCGTAGAGCAGCACGCCCTTGGGAATCTTGGCGCCCACGGCCTGGAACTTGGCCGGCTCGGAGAGGAACTCCTTGATCTCCTGCAGCTCCTCGACAGCCTCGTCGGCTCCGGCAACATCGGAGAACGTGGTCTTAGGCATGTCCTTCGACACGACCTTGGCCTTCGACTTGCCGAAGCTCATGAGGCGCGATCCGCCCTGCATCTGGTTCATGAAGAAGAAGAGCAGGAGGATGATCAGCGCGAACGGCAGGAGGGTCAGGAGCAGCCCGATGAAGAGGTTCTCCTGCGGGACGACGATGTCGTAACCGCCCGTGAGCTGGCCCGCAGCGGCCTTCTCCTGGAGGAGCTCCTGCAGTTGCACGCCCTGGCCCGAGACGTAGTGCGACGTCACGACCGAGCCGTCCTTGAGCGTCAGCTCCAGCACCTGGTCGCGATCGGTGATGATGGCCGACTCGACCTGGTTGGCCTGGATGTCGGCAATCGCCTGGCTGGTGTCGACCTGCTCCGGGCCTCCGATGTTGCTCAGGAGGCTGGACCCGAGCAGGACCAGGAGCACGGCCATGAGGATCCAAAAGAGCGGCCCGCGGAAGAACCTCTTCGCGTTCATGGCGCTTCTCCTGGATCGGCGTGGAGCGGATGGCCCGCCCTTGAGGGTTGAACCTCGGAATTGCCCGAGGGATTCCCGTCCTCAGACGGTACACCGCTCCTGGGCGTTCCCTCCTGGCCGAGCCCGGGCCTAGCCCCCGTAGACCCGGGGGTCCAGCACGCAGATCTCTCGCAGGTTGCGGTAGCGCTCGTCGTAATCCAGGCCGTAGCCGACCACGAAGACATTGGGGATGTCGAAGCCCACGTAACGAGGTGAGACGGGCACTTTGACCGCTTCGGGCTTGCGCAGCAGGGCAAAGACCTCCACCGAGGCGACCCCACGGGAGCCGAGGTTCTTGAGCAGCCAGGAGAGCGTCAGGCCGGTGTCGAGGATGTCCTCGACGACGAGCACGTGACGCCCGGCGATGTCGGTGTCGAGGTCCTTCAGGATGCGCACGACGCCCGACGACTGGGTGCCCGATCCGTAGGACGAGACGGCCATGTAGTCCATATGCACGTGGGACTTCATGTGCCGCACGAAGTCGGCCATGACCAAGGTGGCGCCCTTGAGAACTCCCACGAGCAGCAGGTCGCGGCCGGCGTAGTCGGCATCGACCTGGGCGGCCACCTCCTCGAGTCGCTCCTGGATCTGGCTCTCGGTCAGCAGTACGCCGGTGATCTCGGACGGGACGTGATCGGCGTGCACGCTCACTCCTCGGGGGCTCGTGGGGCGGTGCGGTCGCGACGTTCTCTCACCGAGTCGACCCGACCAAACGTCAGCCTTTCATATGCGCGCCACGCGCCGACATGGGCCGGCAGGTCGACCGCGCCCTGCCCGTGCCAGTCCGAGATGAGCGCATCGATCCGATCGACGTGAGCGAGCGTCAGATCAGTGGGGGGCACACCGGCCCGCAGCGCCGCCCGTCGGAGTACGCGCGTGCGCACCGCTCGGGGCAGTGCACCGAGGGCGGCCACGTCGAAGGCACATCCGCCTTCGACATCGACTAACAGGTGCGTGAGGGCGTTGTCGGCCAGGGCGTCGAGTGCGTCAGCGTCGTCGCGGAGCAGTCGCGCCGAGCGGGCAAGGCCATCGACCACGTCGCCCCCGAGTGCCTCGACCAGTGCGGGCAGCGCGCGGGTGCGCACACGTACGCGCGCAAACGATGGGTCGGAGTTGTGCGGGTCCTCCCATGACGCATGCCCATCCAGGCTTGCGCGCACCACCGAGCGCGGGACGTCGAGCAGGGGGCGGCGCCACATGTCGTCAACGGGAGCCATCGCCGACAGCGAGCGCGCACCGGAACCGCGCGCCAGGCGCAAGAGCACCGTCTCAGCCTGGTCGTCTCGCGTGTGCGCCAGCAGGATCGCTCGGCACCCCAGGCGCTCGGCGGCATCACGTAGTGCGGCGCGACGGGCATCGCGCGCTGCAGCCTCGAGTCCGCCGCTGCCTGGACCCTGCGCGACCTCCACGCGCACGACCTCCACGGGCTCCAGCCCCGCGCGCTCGCAAGCGTCAGCTGCCTCGCGCGCGATATCCGCTGAGCCCGCCTGCAATCCGTGATCGACGATCACGGCCGCGAACGATCGGCCCGTCGCTCGACCCTCGTCACCTGCGGCGAGGGCGAGCGCGAGCGAGTCGCCACCTCCGGAGCACGCGACGAGCACGCGTGCGCTGGCATCGAGATCGGCAAGCGATGCGCGCAGGGCGCGGCGTACCTCCTGGCGGGCGTCGTCGGTCATCCGTGCACCCGGCGCACCCAGGCGGCCGGATCGTGGATCTCCGACGGCAGGGGCAAGGTGTCGGGCGATGTCCACACCGCGTTGAATCCGGGCATACCCACGCGATCCACGACGCCGCGCACGAAAGCCGCTCCCTCGGTGTATTGCCGGAGCTTGGCATCGAGGCCGAGCAGTCGACGAAGCGCCCCGTCGAAGGTGCCCGCCTGGTGCCGCCGCTTCTCGAAGCGGGCCCGGATGACGTCGACGCTGGGCACCACCAGGGGCCCGACGGCATCCATGACGACGTCGGCGTGACCTTCGAGGAGCGACATGAGCGCGGTCAGCCGATCGAGCACCGCGCGCTGCTCGGGGGTCTGCACGATGTCGAGGAGGCCGCCGGCGCCCCGCTGGCCCGACCTAATGCCTGACAGCGCCCGCGAGATCGCACTGCCAGCATCGAGATCAGCCGCCTTCAGGTAGGCGTGCACCTCGGCGGTGAAGTGATCGGACAGCCAGGGCACGGCACCGAACTGCACCCGGTGTGTCTCCTCGTGCAGGCACACCCAGAGCCGGAAGTCGGTCGGGTCGACATCGAGTTGGGTCTCGGCATGCACGATGTTGGGCGCGACGAGAAGCAGCCGCCCCTGCCCGCCGAA
>CAINGG010000134.1 GCA_903848435.1 uncultured Actinomycetes bacterium
CGCGATGAATCCAGGAAGCGCTTGGCCGCGGTCGCGCGACGGATGAAGGCCACCCGCAGCGGCACCCAGAACATCGCCCACGACGCGATTCCGAGAACGGCCAGGGCAACCGCGAGGAAGCGCGCGAGCATGCCGACCGCATCAGCAGCAGTCTGGCCGGCGGTGGCGATCGACTCCGAGGCGCCCGCCATGCCGTCGAAGGGCGACTTCAGCGCATCGCCGATGAGCGGCACGCCACCCACGGCCTCGCCGGCCGACGTGAAGCGCCCCGCGAGATCGGTCGCACCGTCGGCGACGGCCAGGCCGGGTGCCGCGAGGTTCATGACCAGGTCATAAAGGCGAAACGCCACCCAGATCCACAGGGCGCTCCACAGCACGAGCCACGCATCGCCGACGATCTGCCGCGTGCGCCGGGCCGGGATCTCCGAATACCAGGTCATGTTGCCCTCCCATACGATCGCGACGTGGATCTCGTCGTACGCCGCATCCCCGGGGAGTATGTCGTGCATCGGCTCGCGCCGGATGCGGTCGTGCCGAATGCGGCCTGGCAGGCCGCCGCCTTCCTCAGCATCACGCGCACCGACAACGAACTCAGCATCGTCGCCGCCGTCGACGTCGACATCCCCGGCGAGCGCACCTCCGGCACCTGGGCGGCCTACCGCGTCGTCGGCAGCCTCGACTTCTCCGTGACCGGCGTCATGTGGCGTCTCACCGGCCCGCTCGCCGAGGCCGGCATCGGCATCCTCGGCATCGGCACCTTCGATACTGACTACGTCCTGGTCCCGCCGGATCGCTGCGCTGACGCCGAAGCGGCATGGCTGGCCGCGGGAATCCGCATGGCAGGTCCATGACCGTCGTCGTGGCCGGGGCCATCGAGCGCGATGGTCGCTACCTCGCGGCCCGACGCACCAGACCCGAGTGGGCCGCCGGCCGCTGGGAGTTCCCCGGCGGCAAGGTCGAGCACGGCGAGAGCGACGAGCAGGCGCTCGTGCGCGAGATTCGCGAAGAGCTCGGCGTGGAGATCGCGGTCGTACGCCGGGTGCCGGGGGAGTGGCCACTGCACGACGATCTCGTCCTCCATCTGTATGTCGCGACCCTTGTCGAAGGCGACCCGCAGCCGCTCGACCATCACGACCAACTTCGATGGGTCACCCCGGCGCAGTTCGACGAGATCGACTGGCTCGAGTCCGATCGCGAGGCCGTCGACACGCTCGCGAAGGCTGACACGTAGAGTCACCCGGTGACTGCCACCCGATCGGACCTGCGCAACGTCGCCATCGTGGCGCACGTCGACCACGGCAAGACGACCCTCGTCGATGCCATGCTGTGGCAGTCGGGGGCCTTCCGCGCCAACCAGGACGTCGACGACCGCGTCATGGATTCGATGGATCTCGAGCGCGAAAAGGGCATCACCATCCTGGCCAAGAACACCTCGGTGAAGTACGCCGGTCCCTCGGCTCCCGAGGGCGGAGTGACCTTCAACATCATCGATACGCCCGGCCACGCGGACTTCGGTGGCGAGGTGGAGCGCGGCCTGGAGATGGTCGACGGGGTCGTCCTGCTCGTCGACGCGTCCGAGGGCCCCTTGCCCCAGACCCGCTTCGTGCTGCGCAAGGCACTGGCCAAGCAACTGCCCGTCGTTCTCGTCATCAACAAGGTCGACCGGCCCGATGCCCGCATCGCCGAGGTGGTCGACGAGGCCTACGAGCTCTTCCTCGACCTGGACGCGACGGACAAGCAGATCGACTTCCCGATCGTCTACACGAGTGCCAAGGCCGGGCGCGCATCGCGCGAGCGACCGGAAGACGGTGGCATGCCGGCGGGGGAGAACCTCGAAGCGCTCTTCGCCACCTTGCTCGAAGCGATCCCGGCACCGTCGTACGACGAGGACGCGCCGCTGCAGGCGCACGTCACCAACCTCGACGCCTCGCCCTATCTCGGTCGCCTCGCGCTGTGCCGCGTGCACCAGGGCACGATTCGCAAGGGCCAGCAGGTCGCGTGGATGAAGGCCGACGGCTCGGTTGAGCGCGCGAAGGTCGTGGAGCTGCTCATGACCGAGGCACTCGATCGCGTGCCGGTCGACAGTGCGGGCCCGGGCGACATCATCGCGGTGGCCGGCATGGCGGAGATCACCATCGGTGACACGCTCGCCGACCCGGACAACCCCATCGCCCTGCCGGTCATCACGGTCGACGAGCCGTCGATCTCCATGACGATCGGCATCAATACCTCTCCGCTGGCCGGGCGAAGTGGCGGCACGAAGCTCACCGCCAACATGGTCAAGACCCGCCTCGACGCAGAACTCATCGGCAATGTCTCGATCCGCGTCCTGCCCACCGAGCGCCCCGACACGTGGGAGGTCCAGGGCCGCGGCGAGCTCCAGCTCGCCATCCTCGTCGAACTCATGAAGCGCGAGGGATTCGAACTCACCGTTGGCAAGCCGCAGGTCGTCACTCGCACGATCGACGGGAAGCTCCAGGAGCCCATGGAGCGACTCAGCGTCGACATCCCCGAGGACTACCTCGGTGTCGTCACGCAGCTCATGGCCCTGCGCAAGGGCCGCATGGAGCAGATGGTCAACCACGGCACGGGGTGGGTGCGCATGGAATACCTCGTCCCGGCCCGCGGACTCATTGGCTTCCGCACGGAGTTCCTCACCGAGACGCGCGGCACCGGGCTCCTGCACCACGTCTTCGACCG
>CAINGG010000135.1 GCA_903848435.1 uncultured Actinomycetes bacterium
CACATCGAGGATGCGGCCCGAAAGCCAGCCGAGACCAATCGAGAGGAGGAAGATCACCCCGATGACAACAATGTTGTCGATCAGGGACCCATCGCCAGACACGGCCCTATCGTGTCAGGCGGTCGCGCGCGCCCACGCCACGGATACCCCCGGTGCCCCTCGCTAGGTCAGGGCGATGATCCTGCTCGCACCATCGTCCGGGGCGCCGGCCCAGCTGGCCTCGCCGACCGGTGTCCACTTAGTCCCCGTTCGCACCTCGATCGTGAGCGTCGTCTGCCCGATGTGGCCACCGGTCCCGACGAAGGTCAGTGAGTCGCCGAGGGCCAGGGCCTCCACGGTGAGCGAGACCGACAGCCCCTGCTGGGCGCGCGCCAGAGATTGATTCAGCGTGACCAGGGCTCCGTTGAAGCTCCCGTCGCTGGCTCCCGGCGAGAGTGTTGGCTGGCCCGGCCGCGCAAGCGCGCCGTTGTCGATGCGGATAGCCACCCAGTCGGAGGTTGTCGTGACACGCAGCCGGACCTGGGTGCTCGCCGGATGGGGGTAGTCGCCGCTTGCATAGCGCCCTGCCCAGATCGCCGTTCGATCGAGGTACGACGTAGGAGACAGCGGCGCAAAGTCGAGGTAATTGCGGCCACCCGCCGAATAGTCAGCCCGCGTGGGCTCGATCTGCGAGCCCTCGTGCCACTCGTTGAACGATGTGATGGACACCAGATCGGGTGTGACTCCCGTGCCCAGGGCGGCAGACCACTGCTCGTCGTATGTCGCACCGTCCAGCCGCGGCACGATCGTGTCTTTCGGGTAGCCGATCCGATCAGCGTGGTTGCCCGGCATGACCGAAGGCACGTAGATGGCACCTGGCGGCAGGGAACGCGCCCAATCGAAGCCGCCCTCCTTCTCGAGGTGCAAGGTCGCGTAGTTGTAAGCACCGTCGAAGTGGCCCTGCGTCACCGCGGTGTCGTAACCCCCACCGCAGGGACACGCCAGAACCAGGGCGCCTGACTGCCGATGGATGGCATCGTTGGCCGCCGCCCAGTAGCTCGGATCGACGACCTCGCGCTTGCTTAGGTCCTTGACCGCCGTGGCCCACACGAAGATCAGTGCCCGCGGCTTGCCTCCCTTGACATGCGGACTGCCCAGGGGAGTCGTGAAGAACGCTGGATGGCTCCCGAACTTCTTGACCAGCCGGATGACATCCGACTGATAGGTCCGACTAGTCCGGCCCGTGGCGGGCTCGATGTGCAAAGTCACCTTGATGCCGGCTGACTTAGCCGCATCCAAGACTTGCCTCACATAGGCATCCGACGTCTCGCCTGCCCACCACGACAGGGCGATGACGCCCACCTTGGCTCTCTTCAGCCAGGCCATGTGCTGGCGCAGCACAGCGGGATCGCGCGAGGAGTACGCCCCGAGCTCCGGGTAGTAGTCACTGCTGATGTCGTCCGGAGGCTTCGTCCTGTTGACGTCGTCCCCCCAGTGCACCCACTGGCCATCGAACGTCGGATTGCCGTACCACCCGTAGTAGAAGGCAACCACCTGCGGAGACGGCTTGGGGAGGGACGGCGCAGGAGTGGCACTGGCCGTGGGGGCGAGTACGGCCAACGCCACGGCCAATGCTCCGGTTGCGGCCCAGCGCCAGCGCATGGGCCCACCGTAGGCGCACCGTTCTGCGGTGTCCCGGCATCGCGGCATCGTCAGCCACGGCAGGATGGCGCCATGGCGAAGACTCCCCTCCAGCCCCGCACGTGGCATCCGCCGAAAGACGTCGGCCTGCGCGGGCCCTTTGCGCCCAACTCGGCGC